>JAGZRP010000140.1 GCA_018381595.1 Bacillota bacterium | reverse complement strand
CTTCTACTTTTAGTTGTAGGAATAGGAATTGTATTATATAGTCGTTTTATTGGAACTTCTGTTCTTGTTGTCAAAGAATATCAAATTAAAAATGAATTATTTGAAAAGAATTTTCATGGATTCAAAATTTTACACCTCTCTGATATTCATTATCTCACAACCATTGATTACGAAGATATGAAAAAAGTAGTAAACAAAATCAATGAAATCAATCCTGATATGGTAGTATTAACAGGAGACTTACTAGACGAAACTATAGAATATTCCAATAAACAAATAGAAGCACTAGAAGAATTATTATCCCAAATAAAAGTAACCACTAATAAATATGCGATTACAGGAAATCACGATATCAAAAAAACAGAATGGGAAACCATTATCAAAAATAGTGGATTTGTTAATTTGAACGATACTTATGATTTTATATATCATGGAGTAGGATCCCCTATTATGATAAGTGGTATTAGTAGTAATTTAGATAGTCCAGAGGGAATTCAAACGAAGATTAAACCAATCGAAGAGAAAATGGATGAAACACTTCCTGCAGTGGATCAAAATGGAAAAAAATTATATACCATTCACAATCCAATTTATCATATTCTCATGATTCATGAACCAGATTATATTGAATCAATCAATTATCATAAGTTTAACCTCATTTTGGCAGGACATTCTCATAATGGACAAATTCGACTTCCTTTCATTGGCGGAATGATGAATCCAAAGGGAGCTAAAAACTATTCTTCGGAAGAATATACTTTAGATGAAACAAAATTATTTGTCTCTGGGGGACTTGGAACTAGTAAAATCAAATATCGATTCTTTAATAGACCATCCATTAACTTATATCGATTATCAAAATAAAACGATAAGTAAAAAAAACTTATCGTTTTTTAGAAATGATTTTCTTTCACAAATTGAGCAATCGCTGGCGCAAGTTTTTCTTCCACAAACTTTTGATTTGGATGCCAACCATCCACTCCATATTCATGAATAAATTCTTTATTATGAGCATTATAAAAGACTTCGTGATATAAATCAAACACTTTGATATGATAGCTATCACATACCTTAACAATTGCTTTTCTAACGTCATCTAAAGTATATCCATGCTTATTTGGTTTCGGTTCAGAATCACAAAGTAATGGTGTCATAAAAAAGAGAAAAGCATTGGGATATTTTTGTTTCAAACCAGAGCATAAAACATGTAATGCCCCATAAACAGTATCCCCCGTTTTATCATTAAACTGCCCTAACTTTGATATCTCAACTTCAGTACGGCCATAATCATTAGTTCCTGCTAATACACTTACAATATCTGCTTTATCGTCCATTTCCTGATATCGAAGATACATCGGATTTTCTCCATCAGCGATCGTACTTCCATTGATTCCATAATTTCTTACTTCATCTAATTCTAGTAATTCTTTTAATATAACAGGATATGGTCTTTTCATCTGTAAACCACCATCCCCTTGATAACCAAAAGTAATACTATCACCTAAGCAATTCATTTTCATACATTTCATTCCTTACCGTTTCATCTCATTTAAAAATTTATCATGTACCTTATCATAGAAATAGTGTTCTGATAATTTTAAACATACAATTCTATTTTTAGCAACCGTTGTTGTAATTTTCTTGACATGATGATATTTTTTGATGACACCATCAATAATTACTAACAAGTTTGCATTATTATCTTGAATATTTCCACTTGGAATAATGGTAATGACACGAGATTCTGGAATAATAAGAGAATTTAATAAATTACGATAAGCACTACTATTCAGCGCTAACATAGGTGTTAACTGTAAGGTGTGTAAAGAAGAATCTACAATGGCACCACCTGCACTTAAATTATAGGCAGTAGAACCAACTGTAGTTGAAATCATAATTCCATCTCCTACGAGTTCCTCTAAATGTCTATTATCAATATAAATATTTAAACGAGAAGTTTTTAAATCTAAATTACGAATCACAATTTCATTCAATGAATAAACAGTAATCGGTTTGATACCATCTATTTCTGTTTTTTGGATACTAATTTCTTCTTCCATTAAAGTTTGATTTTTTAAAGAATTTAGAAAAGAATCAATATCTTGTGGATTCAATTCTTGTAAAAACCCTAAAGTTCCAGTGTGGATTCCTGCATAGTAAATATTGGGATTGAATCTTGTTGCATGGACCATTTTTAAAAAGGTTCCGTCTCCTCCAACTGCAATTGCAAGATCAAATTCATTTTTATCTAAAATAAAACCATATTGTCCTAGCTTCTTTTTTAATAAACGAACTACTTGTCCACTTTCATTTGAATAATTAGAAAAAATTTGTACTTTAGTTACTTTCTTTTTCATCAATAATCTATTTTTTACCCTTTAAATAGTCTCTAATTTTCATATCAATAATACGCAATACAAATTTTTTATTTTCTTTTCTAATTAAAGATGAAACCGTTACCGTCTGATCTACATAACAATTTAATTTTCTATCATAAATTGAAAAATAAACTATATTATTATCTCCATATGGATTATAACGATCTTGTTGGTTTAACATTCCTGTAATCCCTAATCCATAATCACTTTTTGCTTGAACGGTTGCGAGTCGCGCCATTTCACGAGCAACTTCTTTACTATAAACTGTATATTTTTCGATGAGTTTTTCACTCATTCCCATTTTTATTTTTGCTTCATTGGAATAAGTAACCATTCCAAATCGAAATACATCACTAGAACCTGTAATATTTGTAATTGCATTACAAACGGCTCCTCCAGTACAGGATTCCATAATAGAAATCGTCTCTTCCCTTTGTTCCAAAATTCCTACAACGCGTTCAAATAATTCTGCTTCTATCACATTCTCACCTCATTAGTCATTCATTCTAACACATGACATTGGATATTCTGAATTTACCATTTTTAAACTCATTTCATCCTCTGTTTCATCCTGAATAATTGCTTCAAATTTTACAGACTGAAACTCACTATCTGGAATTAATTCTAATTCATAAGTTGTCTGTTCTTTTGACAAACTATAATCCCATTCTTTTTGATATTTCCCAGTTATTGATTCATAAGGTTCCTCTGATTCTGTTAGTTTAAAATGATCATCGCTATCTAATTCTATGATGCTACCCTCACAATTCCATGTTCCATAAAGTGGTTCATGAAAAGCTCCTACTATTGCGAATAAAATAATTACACAAATTGGAATCATTATGAGAAAAATTCCTAGAAATACATAAATATAACTTTCTTTTTTTCGTTTTCGATAATAAGCAAGTTTTTGTTCTTCACTCATTTCATGTGTTTCTTTTTCTAAAACAGATGCTCCACACTTCTTACAAAATTTCGAGTCCTTTGTTATTTTTTCACCACAATTTTTACAATACATTCTATCACACTCCACCATTAGTATAACATACAAAAAGGACAAGTGCTACCGCGATGATAGTTACTCGTCCTTTTTATTTAAAATTGTTTCTAATGCTTCTAAATCCTTTTTCTGCATCGCTGGAATACCATCTAAACGATATGGTAAACCTAATTTTTT
>JAGZRP010000139.1 GCA_018381595.1 Bacillota bacterium | reverse complement strand
TATACTAGGTATAATGGTTTATTTATCACTTATCAGTTGATAAGATAACAAAAAGGACAAATAAGTAATTTTATTTACCTATTTGTCAACAGTCTGAAGAAGAAACATTAATTTGTTTCTTCTTTTTGCTTTTCTAAAATATCTGATCCAATAATCTCAGTACATTGTTTTACAAACTGTTTGACATTTTTAATATCGAATAGATAAGATTTTTTTTCTTTGGTATTTTCTATTATGACACTCATTGCATCAACTAATATTTGCAATTTATCAATTGGTATTTCATCAAAAGAGATATTAGGAACTTCTACTGGCTCATAGAAAAGAGATAAGTCAAGCTGGTATTCATCTAATAATTGAACATTTATGTTGGTATAATCGTTATAAATATACTCTGTTTGTTTTTTTAAATCCAAAGGTACGATTTCTCCTGTTAAAAATTGAAAACAATTGCCATCTAACATATCAGGAATAAAATATTTAAACCATAAATAGTCAGTATAAAGATGAATGTAATAGCCAAGGATAAATGGATGATTTAACTGATTTCCATACTTTTTTAAAAAACGTTCTAAATTTGGTAAGTTATTTTTTTCATCATCTAAAAAATGAGATAACTTTTTTGTCATTCCAATTTGTTTACTGATATCAGGTGCAATTGCCCCTAAGAATAATTGCTTTTCGTCCATTTTGCATATTTTATTAATTTCTTTTGCAACTGAAATATGAATCATTGCACTTGCCATAGTATCACCTTATTCATTTTAACATATTTAAAATGAGATAGGAAGAAATTTATTTTTTTCTCTTTAAAATCGTTAGGAAACATGTTATAATGGATACGTACTTGCTCGTGTGGTGAAATCGGTAGACGCGATGGACTCAAAATCCATTGGTAGCAATACCATGCCGGTTCGAGTCCGGCCACGAGCACCATAATTTAGAAATTTGTTTGAAGCATTCAAACTGTTTATAGAGATGAAACAATAAAAAATTGTTTTTTTTCTTTTCTTAAAACGATAATTAACCATGGAATGAAAAAGTTATTTTTATATTTGTATCATTGGTGTATACTAAGTATGGCAGAGAAATCAAATTATGAATTTGGTATTAGAGTTTGGCGAAAGAAAAACAAAGGAAGCTATTTTTGCATTTTATTGTGATAAATTAGAATGTGATTTACAAAGTAAATTATATGATGAAGAAGAATGTATTGATTTAGAAAAACAAGAGGGAAATCCTATTGCTCAAAATGAAGAAGTTCAAAAATTATTAAGTTCTGGACTATCATTTTCTGAAATGTGGATTACGTTTGGTCAGAATAAATATCATTATGATGAGAACTTTCAACGTGTATCAGAGTATGCGAAAAAGTATTCATTAAAGCATCTTGGAAATAAGAAATCATAATACCACTTACAAAAATACAGAAAATGTGGTAAAATAGAAGTACAACGAGTAGCTATTCAGGTGGCATAAGTCCAGTTGAATCGCTACTTTTTTTGGAAGGAAATGAGAAAATGTACCAAGTAAATGATTATGTGATGTATAAAAGAGATGTTTGCAAAGTGAAAGAAATTTTAAAAGATTATTTTAAAGGACATGACTATTACTGTCTCAGTCCCATGGATGATCTATCATTAACGTTAAAAGTTCCAGTCGAAGATAAGTGTAACAATTTAAGACCGTTGATTTCTAAAAAAGAGGTAGAAGAAATTATTCAGCAAATTCCCCATATTTCGATTGTCGATAGTCAAGACAAATTTTTAGAAAATGAATATCGTAAACTTTTAAATTCTAATCAACATACTGATTTAGTTAAAATTATTAAAACGACATATCTTAGAAATAAGAAAAGAGAAGAGGAAAATAAGAAAATAGGAGATAGAGATTTTCAATATTATGAAAAAGCAGAAAAGTACTTATATCAAGAATTTTCAATCGTATTAGATTTGAGTTACGATAAGACTAAAGAATATGTCATTCGTGAAGTTCGAAAATTAGAAGGATCCGAAGTAAAATAAATATACATTATGTATATTTTTTGTTTACACTTTTTGAATGGGAGTGTATTGACAAGGATTGTGGTTTCCGGTATCGTTATTTTTGAAAATCATGTAGGAGGCGTGTATGAAAAAAAATAGGGGATTTACTTTAATTGAATTACTGGCAGTGATTGTGATTTTAGCAGTGATCGCACTCATTGCGACACCACTGATTATGGGGACGATTACAAAGTCAAAGATGAATGCATTTCGTGATTCTGTCTATGGGATTATTCATGCAGGAGAGATTGCAGCAACTGAGAAGATGACAAATAATGTTATGTTTGAAGTGAAAAACGCTAAGATAGTGGATGAAGAGGGAAATCCGCTACAATATAAAGGACAGGAAATGAAAGAGGGAATTTTATCTTTTTCTAATCAAGGGGAAAGTTCTTTGGTATTATGGAATGGTTCTTATTGTGGATTAAAAAGTAAAAAGAATTCTAAAGTAACCATCAAAAAGGCTTCTCAGTTGAAAGATTGTGTCCCAATTTATGATGTAGGACAAGATATTACATTATCTGATGGAACTACATGGAAAGTCATTCGCTCTAATGAAGAAAATCCATTAGAAGTAGAATTATTATCAACAAAAAATTTAAAAAAATTAGAAAATGGAACTTATGAACAGGATAAATTAGATACTGCTTTGAATTCATCGAATGCTCTGGCTTTTGACCCGAACGGAAGAAGAACACCATTGAATGGAAATGCTTATTGTGTAAATTCAGCTAGTTTAGGATGTAACGAATATGAGATGAATGGGACAACTGTTACGATGGACAGTGCGATCAAAGAAGTTGTTACTGAATATCAAAAGCAATTAATCAATCAAGGTTCCATTTCTTCTAAAAGTAAAGTTAGTTTAATTACGAAAGAACAATTAGAAACATTAGGTTGTGATTCTAGAGCAGATGGTAATACTGGGAATTGTTCTAATGCTCCTAGTTGGGTAAAAGGGACTTCTTATTGGACGAGAAGTAAAGAAGGAAGTAATGCAGTCGATGTTTGGGTTTTATATACCAATGGAGACTTGAGTTATGATTGTGCTAGCAGAGGGACTACTTATGGAATTAGACCAACTGTAACACTTCCTATTGTTATGTTTGGAGGGATAGACTCTATACCCTAAAGATCGAAAATCATTAGATGTAGTTGCAACTTGGGTTTGGGCGAATCCAAGCAATTCAGAAGCATGGAAACTGATTAGTGATCGAAATGAAATGAGTCATAAACTCGATTTATTAAAAGAAAATCGAATCAATACCATTTATCTAGATTTGGACCCTAAAAGATTATCAGAATATCGTATGTTTATCGAAGAGGCAAATTATAGAGAGATTGATGTTTTTGCGTTAATCGGAGATCCTAGTTTTATCTATGAAGGAAATTATCCGTCAGTAATTCAAGAAAATATGAATTTAATTCATTCCTTTAATTCTAAAATGGATGGAAAAGCAAGAATAGAAGGCATTCATTATGATGTAGAACCTGGTGGTTTTGCGGATACA
>JAGZRP010000138.1 GCA_018381595.1 Bacillota bacterium | reverse complement strand
TATTTTGTTAAATGCGATTAGTGGAATCGATGAAAATGATTATACTTCAAAAGAAACAAAAGAAGACTTTACTACCTATTTAGGAAAAGATATCAAAGATTTGCATATTGGAGTTCCTACTTATTTTATGAGTGATAAAGTGGATGAAGAAGTGCGAGAAAAAGTATTAGAAATCATTCATCATTTAATGAAACAAGGTTGTATTGTTGATGAAGTAGACATTCCTTATTTAGAATACGCGATTCCTTTATACCAAATCATTGGACTAGGAGAAGCAAGTAGTAATTTAGCCCGTTTTGATGGTGTAAAATATGGATATAAAGCAAAAGAATATAAAACATTAGAAGAAATGTATGAGAATACGAGAAGTGTTGGTTTTGGAGAGGAAGTAAAACGTCGTATTATGATTGGAACTTTTATGTTAAGTGGTGAGAATGCAAATCATTATTATCATAAAGCATTAAAGGTGCGCCAAATGTTAACAGATGGATTTGAAAAAGCGTTTAAAAAATATGATTTATTAATTGGTCCAACCAATACGAATGTTGCATACCCACTAGGCCAAAAAGGGGACGATGCATTAAAAAGCTTCTTTGATGATATTTTAACTATTCCTGTTAATATGGCAGGTCTTCCTGCAATGAGCTTACCGATTGGTTTTACAGAAAATCATTTACCAATTGGTCTTCATGTAATTGCTTCTCATTTTGAAGAAGGAAAAATTTATACACTTGCATCTTATTTAGAAAAACAATTAAATCTTTCATTAAATCCAGGAAAAGGAGAGGATAAAGCATGTTAGTACCAACGATTGGAATTGAAGTACACGTAGAGTTAAAAAGTAAAGCAAAAGTTTATTCTCAAAGTAAAAATGAATTCAGTTATGAACCAAATACCAATGTAAGTTTAATTGATTTAGGGTATCCTGGAACACTTCCTAAATTAAATTACGAAGTCATTGAAATGGCTTTAAAGGCTGCTTTAGCACTTCATTGTAAAATCAATCAGGAGATGCATTTTGACCGTAAAAACTACTTTTATCCAGACTTGCCAAAGGGATTTCAAATTACTCAAAATATGACACCAATTGGATATGATGGATATTTAGAAATTGATGTGAATGGCTGCAAAAAACAAATTGGAATTGAACGTATTCACATTGAAGAAGATACTTGTAAAAGTATTCATGGAGAGTCAGGAACGTTACTGAACTTTAATCGTGCAGGTGTTCCACTGGTAGAAATTGTATCAAAACCAGTGATTGCAACCCCTGAAGAAGCAGTGTTATATCTAGAAAAATTAAGAGAAACATTACTTTATTTGGGAATTAGTGATGTGAAAATCGAAGAAGGTAGTATGCGTTGTGATGCGAATATTTCACTTCATGAAGAAGGAACAGAATTTGGAACAAAATGTGAAATTAAAAACATTGGTTCTATTAGTAATGTTGGTATTAGTTTAAATTATGAAATGAAACGTCAACAAGAAATATTAGAGCGTGGAGAAAAGATTCTTCAAGAAGAAACAAGAAGATTTGATGATAAAGCCAATAAAACGATTTTAATGCGTACGAAAGAAACTGGAAATGATTATCGTTATTTTCCAGAACCTGATTTACCAATGATTCATCTAAGTGATGAAGAAATAACTCGTGTAAAAGAATTACTTCCTGTCATGCCGGATGCTTTAAGAGAAAAATATCAATCACTTGGTTTAAACCAAAACCAAATGAAAACAATTATTGCTTCTCGTGAGTTATGTAGTTTTTATGAAAGTATATTAGATAAGTGTGATCCGATTGTTCTTGCAAACTATTTAACTGGAGATATTTTATCATTTATGAATCGTGAAAAAATCAGTGTACATGAATTAAAAATTACAGATGAAATTTTAATTGATTTTGTAAGCCGTATGGCAAAAAAAGAATTTTCTTCTAAGCAAGGAAAAGAAATTCTCGTAGAATTATTAACAGATGGTGGCACAGTAGATTCTGTAGTAGACAAATTAGGTATTGTTCAAATTAGTGATACCAGTGTCATTGAAAAGACCATTCAAGAAATTGTAAGTGCCAATCCAGATAGTGTAAAAGATTATCATGAAGGAAAAGATAGAGCAATTAAATTTTTAATGGGACAAGTGATGAAAGCAACAAAAGGACAGGCAAATCCGAGTCTTGCGATGGAATTATTGAAGAAGGAACTTTCAAAATAGTAATTTGTAAATTACATAAAATTATAGTATAATGAATTCACGATAGTGAAAGATATTGAGGTGAATGAGATTGAAAGAATTTTACAAAAAAAATAAGAAATTAACCATCATTGTTGGTGCCATTGTTGTCCTTTTACTTTTATTTTTACTTGTAAAAGGGTGGTTATTTCCAGACTTTTCAAAAAGCTTATATGGAAATAGACTCGATGGAATAAAAGATGTACCCATTGAGAAAAATCAAGTTAGTACATTAAAAACGAATTTGACAAAAGAATCTTTTGTTTCAAATGTAGATTATGAATTAAAAGGAAGACTTGTCAATGTAGAAGTAACACTACATGATGGAGCAGACAAAGCAAAAGCAAAAGAATTAGGAAATAAGGTTTTAGAGGAGTTTACAAAAGAACAAAAAGAATATTATGATTTTCAACTTTTTCTAACTTCGAGTGATTATTCTATTAATTATATTGGATATAAACATAAAACCAGTAAAGAATTTATTTGGTCAAATAATGAGTAAGGTGGTATTATGAAAAACAAAAAAATCATACTTTCCAGTGTGATCGTTCTTGTTGTGCTTCTTTTGGGTGGAGGAATCTTTTATTATTTCTATAACCAAAATGAAAATACAACATTGACAATTGCTGAAAAGCAATGGATTGAAAATAACAAAAATAAAGTCATTGATGTAGGAGTTGTCAATGACGTTCTAGCACTTACCAATGACGGAAAAGGTGTCTTCTTTGATTTTTTACAAGACTTAGAAAAAGATACTGGACTTGAATTTAATGAATCTTCTTATCAACGAGAAGAGAAACCAAATTCTTCATATTCATTTCGTCTTGTTAGTAAACCAACGAAGAATGATATTGTATTTTATGAAGATAATTATGTTGTATTAAGTGCAAAAAATGAAAAATATAATTCTCTTTCTGAAATGGATGGAAAAACATTTGGTATTCTTGCAACGGATATTAAACATGCAACCAAGTATTTAAATGGGGTAGAAAATATTAAATTTCAACCTGTTCAGACAATTGCAGAACTTTTTGCATTAAAAACAACAGATGGAATTATTGTACCTAAAATCACGTATTTAAAAGAAATTTTAGAGAATGATAAATTAAATCTAGCATATCATATCGCAAGTTTTAAAAAGAGTTATGTATTAACCCTTGGAGATAACAATCGTTTAAATACAATATTGAAAAAGTATAGTAAAAAATGGTTGAAAGATTCGTATGAAGAATCTTACCATAAAAACTTTAACGACTCTTTCTTTGGACTTTCTTCTTATTCTGAAAAAGATAGAGCGAATTTTAAAGGAAAACGATATACTTATGGATTTGTAAATAGTGTTCCATTCGATACTATTTTAAATGGGAAATTACTTGGAAT
>JAGZRP010000137.1 GCA_018381595.1 Bacillota bacterium | reverse complement strand
GCACCGACCATTCTGAGCCATCTTCATTTTTCCAGTGATTTGCAATCACCCAATCACGTGCTAATAACACGCCCATTAAGTTAGACTGCGTACCGCCCGAGGTAAACACCCCAGAAGTGCCTTGCCCATAGCCCACTTTTTGGCGTAACCAATCAATCAAATGCTCTTCCATAATTGAACCAGCTGGACTTTGATCCCTAGAGTCCATAGATTGGTTTGTGGCATTGATTAACACTTCTGCAATTTGACTAGTAACCATCGTTGGACAATGTAAATGCGCTAATGAATGGGGGTGATGTACTTTTAAACTTGGATTTAAGATATATGATGCTAACTGTAAATCAAAAACATAATTCTTTATTTCTAAACCATGCCATTTAGCTGCATTAATACATTTTTTAATATCATATCCATATTTTTCTATTGATTCATCATTGATAAAATTTTGGAAATTTTGACATTTTATCGCATTTTCAATATCAATATAATAAGCTTCACTGTCATTATAAATTGCAAAACCAAGAATTAATGAACGATGATAATTACTATCAAAAACACCTACAACAATTGAACTATCTCGTTTAATAATTGGTAAACAATCAACTATTTTAACATCTATAACTGTTTCTTCTTTATTATCTTCATTAGCTAAAGACATTCTTTTTAACAATGAATTCATACTATAATGGCGATAAAACTCAGCAAGTTCATTGTAATCAAATCCTTGATAACAAAAATCATCTAAATCAACTTCCATTGGAACATCTTTGATTATTGTAGCAATTTTTTTTGAAAGCAATCCTTGATCAATATTATCACGAATCTTTTCACCCATTTTTCCTTTTAATTCATCTAAATGATCATTTAAATTTTCAATAGTATGATATTGCTTTAATAATTTTAAAGCTGTTTTTTCACCAACTCCAGGAATCCCAGGAATATTATCAGCCTTATCACCCATTAATCCTTTTAAATCTCTCATTTGATCAGGAATTAATCCATACATTTCTTTAAACTTTTCTGGTGTTATTTTCTCTAGCTCAGCAACACCTTTTTTTGTTAAATAGACACTAACATTATCATCAACTAATTGTAACATGTCTTTATCACTAGTAACGATACTAACTTTAAATCTTTTTTTACTTGCAATGCTAGCAATCGTCCCAATAACATCATCACCTTCATATCCTTCAATTTCTTGATAGCGAATTCCATGTGCTGTTAAATATTCTCTAATCATCGAAAATTGACAAACCAATTCATCAGGTGTTGCACTACGTGTTCCTTTATATACTTCAAATAAATCATTTCTAAATGTTTTTTTACCGTAATCAAAAGCCACAACAATGTATTCAGGATTGCCTTTTAAAATATTTTCTAACATATTAGCAAATCCATAAACTGCATTTGTCGGTATACCATCTTTATTAACCATCAAATTTCCCATTGCTGCTGTTGCATAATATGCACGATACAACAATGAATTTCCATCTATTAATACTAATTCTTTCATTTCATCCACCCTTAACGTACTTTTTTAGCTTGATAAATCACCAACGATAATTTATCACGAAATTTCACTTGTCCTTCTATTAAACAAATATCACCACGCACTAACACGTTTTTCAATGTTTGATAATTATTGGCAAATACAACTCCATCAATTTCACCAGTTTCATCGTATCCATCAACAAAACACATTTCTTGACCTTTTTTATCAACAATTGCTTTTACTCTTGATATTGCCATTACTATTGTAACATATTTATCAATGTTATTATGCAATTCACTTACACTTATAATTTTGAGGTTTAAATTTTGCTTAATTAAAGCAATTGGATGCATTGATAAATAAACACCTAAAACCAACTTTTCCTCTTCCAAAACCTTCATACGATTATCTTTGACTATGGTTAAAATTGGCGGTTCATCAATTCCAATCATATTCTTTAACTGAGCATATTCCATAATATGGCTTAAATTATATTTAATAGTGCTTCGATTAAGTTCAAACTCATCAAAAGCTCCTGCCATTATTAAACTATCAATCATTTTACTATTAAGTTTACTAGACTCCATTCTAGAAATAAAGTCAAATACATCTTTAAATAACCCTTTTTCTCTTTCTTGAACAATTGCTTGATAACCAGCATATCCAACATTTTTAATTGCTAAAAGTGAATAGCGAATATTGCCATCTTCTACTTTAAAACGATCAGTTGAATAATTTATTGATGGTGGTAATATTTTAACACCATACTTTTTACCCTCTTGGATACAATTAATCTTATTTGAATCACTACTCTGTTCATTTGACAACAAAGCACTAAAAAACTCTAATGGGTAATTGGCTTTTAAATAAGCTAACCAATAAGCAACATAGCCATAAGCAACTGAATGAGCTTTATTAAAACCATAATTTGCAAATTTTTCAATTAATTCAAATATTCCTACCGCTTCACTTTCACTAAAACCATTTGCTACTCCACCATTAATAAATTCGGTTTTCATTGATGCCATTAAGCTAACTATCTTATCAGACATAGCTTTTCTTAAAATATCGGCTTTTGCAAGTGAAAAACCAGCTACTCTTTGAGCAACTTGCATTATTTGCTCTTGATAGATAATTATTCCATATGTCGATGATAAAATCGGTTTTAAACAGTCTAACGGATAAGTTACTGGTTCTTCCCCTTTTTTTCTTGCAATATAGGCAGGAATATTAGCCATTGGACCAGGTCTAAATAAAGCAATAGCTGCAATAAGATCATCTAAACAATTACATTGCATTTTAATTAATAAATTTTTCATTCCTGGTGATTCTAATTGAAAAATACCAAAAGTATCTCCTCTACTTATTAATTGAAATGTTTTTTTATCATTTAACTCAATTTCATTAATATTTATTTTTCTTCCATCATTTTTTTCAATATCTTTTAAAATATAATCAATGATCGTTAAATTTTTTAATCCTAAAAAATCCATCTTTAACAATCCCACATCTTCAATATAATCTTTTGAATATTGGGTAACAATTCCATTATTAGGACCTCTAGTCAATGGAACAACTTGATTAAGTCGATCATTAGACAAAACAACTCCAGCTGCATGTGTTGAAATATTTCGTGGTAATTTTTCAACAATAAAAACAGATGGCATAATTCGTCTTAATGCTAAATCGCGATTAACCATTGATTGAAAATTATATGATGTTTCATATACTTCTTTTGCACTTTTGCGATTTTTAGGTCCTGTTGGGATATTTTTAGCCAATAGTTCTAGACGTGGTAAAGCGATTTTTAAAACTTTACCAAGATCTTTAATTGCTACTTTAGGACCATAAGTTGAAAAAGTAACAATTTGACCTACATGTTCTTGACCATATTTATTAGTAACATATTCAACAATTTCATCACGTCGATCATCCTGGAAATCAATATCAATATCTGGCATACTAACACGTTCTTCATTTAAAAAGCGTTCAAAAACTAAATTATATTTTAAAGGATCGATATTTGTAATTCCAAGTACATAAGCAACTAAACTACCAGCAGCCGAACCTCTACCTGGTCCAACCAATATTTTATTAATTTTAGCATAACTTACATAATCAAAAACTATT
>JAGZRP010000136.1 GCA_018381595.1 Bacillota bacterium | reverse complement strand
AAGTACAACATCACTATATTGATTGGTTGTAAATGGTCCCATATGACTAGAAACTACATTTTGTAAAAACTCGACTTCACTATCCGTTAATGTTGTCTTATCCTGATTATCTTTTATAAATTTGGCAATCAATAAAGGATGATCAAATCGAACATATGTCTCTTTTACAAGACCATGTTTTAATCCATCATGTAATATCATTGCGATGATCATCGCATCTTTTTCTTCTTGTTTAAATGGTTCTCCAATGATTCCATCTAATAATTCTTTTGCAATTCTAACAACTACTTTGGTATGACGAACAAGTCCACCTTCTCCTAATGCATATGCTGGATGATATTTTCCAGTAGAGCTTGCTGCTACTTCAAAAAAATAATCAGGAAGTAAAGAGATTAAAATTCTTGCATTCTCCTTATATTTTTCTCCTTTAATATAACTAATTTCTGTTGCAAATACACTTGCTTTATCTATTGTTTGATTCATAAATCACATTACCTTTCTTAATCTAATTTAAGTTTATCATAAATCACTATAAAATACAAAAAGGAAACTGATTGTTTCCTTCCTAATCTAATTATCATGTAAAAATTCAATTAAAATATCATTAGATAAATAAATGTTTTTTTCAGGAATAAAAACTTGATTCTCTTTTTCACACAATAATCCTTTTTCTAAAAGAGATGTGACTGGAAATTCTTGTTCCAATTCTACTCCAAACTTATCTCTAAATTTATCTTTTGAAATACCATCTAATTTACGAAGACTTAAAATACACTCATTTTCCATATCTTCTTCTTTTGTAATAAGATGTTCTTCTAATCTATATTCTTTTTTTAGATATTTTGTAAAGCTTTTTGTATTTTCATAGCGAATTTGATTCACATATCCACTTGCACCTAAGCCAAAACCATAATATTCAAGATTATTCCAATAAGTTAAATTATGTTTTGATTCGTAATTTGGCTTTGCAAAATTACTTACTTCGTAATGGTCATAGCCTAGTTCTTTCATTTTTTTACAAAGTTCTTGGTACATCCAAAAATCAATATCTTCTGAAATTGGTTTTAAATTGCGAATTCCAAATACAGTATGATCTTCAATGATTAAAGAATAAGTAGAAATATGTGGTACATCAAGAGAAAGAAAAAAATCTAAATCTTTTAGAAATACTTCCTTGCTTTCCCACGGAAATGCATACATCAAATCCACATTAATATTTTGAAATCCACAGTTTTTTATGAGATTTATTTGAGACATTACCATTTCTTTATTATGATGACGATTCAATTTTTGAATGGTTTCTTCATCAATGGTTTGAATACCAAGGCTGATTCGATTCACTCCATATTGTTTCATTCGTTGTAATTTTTCTAAAGTGATGGATTCTATATTACATTCCATGGTATATTCCAAGTGATTAGAACGATTCAATTTACTTAAAATAGAAAATAGTTTCTCTAATTCTTCTTCTGTAAGAACACTTGGTGTCCCTCCACCAATATATATAGTATCTAATACTTCTCCTTGATAATTAGTTTTTATTTCTTCTTCTAGACAATTTAAATATTGTTGAACTAATTTTCTATTTGTGTATATCTTACAAAAATCACAATAAGAACAAATATCATCACAAAAAGGAATATGGATATAACAACTTTTTATCATTTTTCTACCATTAATTGTTTTACTTCTTCTTTTGGAATTCCTATTTTTTGATAATAAAGCAAGACTTCTTTCATCATATCTTCTGGTGTCAACTCTTCCATTGGTTTGGAAAAAGTAAATTCTTCTTTCTTTTCTACTTTACTCATGAGCTTTTGAAAACGGCCATGATAAAAGATTGCAAATTCTTTTGCACTTTCCTCATCATTTAATGAAAATATTTCGTTTAATGTCATACGGAACCATTTTTGTTTCATCATACTCACCACATCTTTATTTTAACATATAACTTATCAAATCTACAATAGAAGAAAAATACCTATTATCAGTTAGGTATTTTTATGGAAATACTAAAACAAATGTCATAGATTCTTTTTCAATTTCGGCATAGATTGTTCCACCCATTTTATTCATTAGTTCTCTACAAATGTAAAGTCCTAACCCGCTGCCAGTTTTTCCTTTGGCATTTTTACCACGAAAGAAACTATCAAACAAATGATTCAATTCATTTTCAGAAACAGGATTTCCTGTATTTGTAATTCGAATTAGATGATGATATTCACTTTCTAAAAAAGTAATTTCAATTTTACTTCCATCACCATATTTAAGCGCATTTTCCAATATATTTTCTAAAACTTCTTGACTGCGATTTTTATCACCTTTCATTAAATAATTCTGATAAGTAGAAACCGTAAATTCAACTTTTCTAATTGCACATTGCTCAGCATAAATTGGTAGAACTGTTTCTAATAATTCACTTAAATAAAACTCTTCTATAATAACTGGTAAGTCAATGATTTCTTCTCTAGATGATCTTGTGATTTCTTCTACATACTGTTCCATTTCATTGGTTTTTTCTTCAATTTGACGAAGAATCTCTTGCTGTTTTTCTTTTTCTGGATAAAGATTTTCATCTAATGATTTGATATACAATTTAATAATATTAATCGGTGTTTTCATGTCATGAGATAATGACAATAACATCTGTTGTCTTTCCTTCATAAATTCTAATTCTCTTTTCTTAGAATGTTCTAACGTATCTTTCAGATTGCTCATTCCCCAAAGAAAATTTTTAAAATATTTTCCCTTTTCTACTTTTACTTCTCCATGAAATCTCCCCTTAGAAAGTTCTTCTGGGAGTGTACTTATTTGATGAAATGGACGTATTATTTGACATTTGATATAACATAAAATGAATAAAATAAATACTTCTAATAAAAATAAAGTAATTTCTACAACCCAAATAATTTTAGTTACATTATGTTTTGGGAGATGGTAAGAAAATTTCAGATAACCTAAAAATTGTTCGTTTTCATACCAAGGATAAATATAAGTTTCACGGTAATTTTCTTCTTCAAAAAATTGTTGCATTTTTTCTTTTGAAGTATTTGGTTTTAGTAAAGTAACTTCTTCTATCCATTCATAGTTTTTCACATTCCATTTACTGAAATCATCTACAGTAGAAAATGAATGGATGATACGGTTGATTTCGACATGATAAGCATTTGTTGTTTCTTTTTCTTGATGTGTAATAAAAAAAATAGAAAAGAAAGCGAGAAGAACATAGAAAATAAGAGATATCCATATAAGACGATTATACTTTTTCATAACGATAACCTACTCCCCACACAGTAATAATCCGTTTTGGAACTCTAGGATTTTCCTCTATTTTAGAACGTAACATGGTAATGTGAACAGTCAAAGTTTGTTCTTCACTGAAACTATCTCCCCATACTTTTTGAAATAAATAATTCTTATGTAATGTTTTCCCTTCATTTTTTACAAGTATGAAAAGTAATTCAAATTCTTTTAAACTTAATTCTACCAATTTATTATTTAAAAATACTTGATGTGCTTCTCTATCAATGACAAGGTTTCCGGATATTATTTTTCCTGTTTTATGTTCATATCGATTCCAAATCGCATAAATTTTGGCAATTAAAATATCCAAATCAATTGG
>JAGZRP010000135.1 GCA_018381595.1 Bacillota bacterium | reverse complement strand
ATTGTACCAAACAATTTTCCCATCTGCAATTTTATCTAAATCTTCTTCCATTTTTGCAGTATATTTTACATTAATTAAATGATCAAAACAAGCTTGTAATTTATCTGTTACTTCAATTCCAATTTCCGTTGGAACAAATTTTTTCTCTTCTAAATTCACATAGCCACGTGTTTTAATATTATCTAATATCGTTGCATACGTACTTGGTCTACCAATTCCTAACTCTTCCATTTCTTTAATTAGTTTTGCTTCTGTATAACGTGGTTTTGGTTTTGTAAAGTGTTGTTCTTTGGTAATATCATTACTTTCTAATTCCTTTTTGTTTTCTAAATTTGGAAGTTCTGTATCTTTCGTATCTTCATAGTCTTTATATACACGTAAATATCCATCAAAGCAAATAATTTGTCCTGTTGCTTTGAATTGATAATCATGATTATTTAAAATTAATGTTGTATTTTCCGTTTTCGCATCTTTCATTAATGAGGCAAGTGCACGATAATAAATCATACGATATAATTTAAATTCATCATTTGATAAATAAGCACGAACGCTTTCTGGAGTACGATTCACACTGGTTGGACGAATCGCTTCATGCGCATCTTGGACATTTTCTTTTTTCGCTGATTTTTTCACATATCCGATGTATTCTTCTCCATAAGTTTCTTTGATAAAACCATATGCTGTTTTAATAAATTCATCACTAAGACGAATAGAATCTGTACGCATATAACTAATTAATCCGACTGTTTCATTTTCCAGCTCAATTCCTTCATATAACTTTTGAGCAAGGCTCATAGTCTTCTTTGCAGAAAAACCTAATTTATTAGAAGCATCTTGTTGTAATGTACTTGTAATAAATGGTGCTTTTGATTTTTTATTTTTCTTCTTTTTTTCAATAGATTCTATTTCAAAAGTAGGTGTTAATGTATCTAAAATTTTAGTGGCTTCATCTTCTGTTTTAATTTCAATTTCTTTATGTTGATATTGAAATAAATCTGCATGGAATTCATCAAACTCTCCAGTAATTGTCCAATATTCTTCTTTTTGGAATGCTTGTATTTCACGTTCTCTATCAACAATTAATTTTAAGGCAACACTTTGTACTCTTCCGGCAGAAGTACCATCTGTTTTAGATTGAATAAATTTAGATAGACGAAATCCAATAATTCTATCTAAAATTCTTCTCGTTTCTTGACTATTGACTAAATCTTGATCAATTTTACGAGGATGCTTTAATGCTTCCGTAACAGCTGGTTTCGTAATTTCATTAAAAACGATACGATCGTAATTTTTATCCGTTAAACCAAGTACATCATATAAATGCCAACTAATTGCTTCCCCTTCGCGGTCGGGGTCGGTTGCAAGATATACAAAGTCAGATGATTTGACATCTTTCTTTAACTCATCAATGACTTTTTTCTTTCCTTTAATTGTCGTATAATTTGGTTTAAAATGGTCTTCTGTATCTACTCCTAAACCATACTTTCCTTTGGTTGATAAATCCCTAATATGTCCTTTACTAGAAACAACTTTATAATCATTTCCTAAATATTTTTCGATTGTTTTTGACTTACTTGGGGACTCCACAATCACTAAATTCTTTTTACCCATACAAATCACCTTTTCTAATTTTCATTTATAACAGATACCATCTGGTTTGTCAACTTCCTAATAATATATACAAGATAGAATTGCTTCATTCCTGCAAATAAAAACTTTTTCCATTATAATATAAAATCAGATATTTCAAAAGCATTCATGATACTTTTCTACAATTTCCCATTTTTTGAATGAAACATATCATTCACTCCATAATAAAGATGAGGTGAATAATATGGCAAAAGACCAAAAAATCGACTGTGAAGTACATGATTGTAAGTACTGTGATTGTGAATGTAATCAATGTGTAAAAAAAGAAATTAAGGTATGTAGCTGTGCACCAGAAAAAGAAAAAGTGGCAACAATGTGTGATAGCTATCGAAAAAAAGAGGATGACTAAATCCTCTTTTTGTTTAACTAATATATACTAAGTCGATTCGGCATGAAGATACAAAACTAATATTATTATTAGCAGGATCTGTTAGCACTACCATTCCATATTCATTTCTTAAAACAGTACCTTGAGAAGATATTTGTGTATTGGTTATAATACTTACATTAGAAGTGCCAACAGGCAAAATCGAACGAATGGTTCTTTCACAATCCGCACAGCAGTCTTCAGAAACTGGTGTTGGCTCTGGTAAATAAGTGATCGCATCATTATATGTTACGTTATCGATTCTAATAGAATCGATACTACATATGGATACATATTGTCGATATGGAAGGATTGGAAGTTACAATTTCAAATATGGTTGGTTTTCCACCTGGACTATTTATAATTTCTCCTGGTCTACCTATAATTGCATCTCCCCCATCTAATGTAATAAACAAATTACTATCAGGATATAATGTAAATATCTGTTCTACAATATTTCTCATTTGGTCAACACAATCACAACAAGTAGAACTATCTCCTCCTGCCGGCCCAGTTGGACCTGTGGGACCAGTCGCCCCTAAAAAATATGCATATTGAGATTTACATTTTGAATCTCTCTCTATTTTTTCTTTGATTCTTTCATAATCATTACAATTCATGAAATTACTCCTTTCATCATATTATATGTCACAAAAAAAATGACAATAATGTCATTCGTAATTTTGTCTTTTAAAAATATGGATTATATTGTTTTTCGAACCCTAATGTTGTAGCACTTCCATGACCTGGGTATAGTTTCGTATCATCAGGATATGTGATTAATTTTTCGATACTTCTTTTCATATCCATTTCATTTCCACCATCTAAATCCATTCTTCCAATAGATAATTGAAATACAAAATCTCCAACAAACATCAAATGATTCTCTTTAAAATAATAAGTAGTAGAATCTTTTGAGTGTCCAGGTGTATGAATTACTTGAAACTTGAAATTTCCTATTTGATATTCTTTTTCCTCTAAATTTGAAAAGTCATAAACAGGTGCTTTGGTATCTGTTTTTACTTGTTCTAACACACCTACATGATCAAAATGATGATGCGTAATCAAAATAGCTTTTACATTATATGTTTGATATGCTTTTTGAATCTTTTCAAATTCATCTCCAGGATCAACAATAATTGCTTCTTTATCAGATATCAAAAGATAACAATTCTCTTGTAGTTCTCCTACTACAATTGTTTTTACTTCCATTAAAATGGTTTTCCTTTACGATTCATATTATTCTCACGAATGATACGCATATCACGTTGTCTTTCTTTTAAATCCTTCTGAATATAATTCACAGGTTGTGGTGCTGGTTCTGGTTGTTTGTGAATATCTTTCATACGATTTTGAAACATACGATTTGCATTCTCATCACGAATTAGTTGCGGGTCTCTTCTTCCTATAAATGGTTTTTGAAAATTATTTTGATTCATATCGAATCCCTCCTTTTTTCTTTAACTTTTTCTTCTGTTTTCCAAAATATGTTTGAATCAACATTTCTTTTAACTCTTCTGGAAGTGGACTACCAGATGCATGATAATGTCCATTTCCACCATATATACGACTAATTTTAGATACATCTACAGGATTGGTACTACGATAACTAATTCCCTTAGAAAGGTTCATAATTACTATAAAATCATAGATATCCTGATATCTTTTTGCAAGTCCGTT
>JAGZRP010000134.1 GCA_018381595.1 Bacillota bacterium | reverse complement strand
TACGAATTTCTGGAATGTCTTTACGGATTTGACTTTTTGTAATCTTATCAACAATATTCACAATGTCACGCTCCTTTTCTTATACTATGATCATTCATTATCCAATGGATACCAGCGGATCACGTCAACGTTTAAAATTATAACATAAATCAAATATAAGTGCAAGTATTATCTTGATCTTCTTCTCTCTTCTTCTAACCCTTCTTGGTAATTGATTTGCTCCATTTCTTTTTTTCG
Source organism: Bacillota bacterium (assembly GCA_018381595.1). Taxonomy (GTDB): domain Bacteria; phylum Bacillota_I; class Bacilli_A; order RF39; family UBA660; genus UMGS2016. The sequence continues at coordinate 3,505 of JAGZRP010000134.1, read as the reverse complement.
ACGTTTGACTTCATATTTCATAAATTCAATTTTCTCATTGAATATTTTCATATATTTTTCAGATAAATATTTCTGATAACAATTATTTACCATCTGACGATATCGCTCTAGTTCGTCTAAAACCATATCGGTTGCTCCTTCTTCACCATCTGTTTCATTTAAAAGATAGATGAGATATTGTAAATAGATGTCTAATTTCTTTTTGACTTTCTTTTTCAAGAGTTTTTCAATAAAGGTTGGATTCATCACATCGATTTTTGTGACAATCACACCTGGATATTTTATTTTATTCTTTGGCTTAAAAGAATATCCATCAATTTGTTTCAAACTACTATCATTTACTTTTTTGACTTTTTTATCTTTTTCTAAATGATATTTTTTAGTCATTTGAAATCAACTCTTTTCTAATAAATCAGGTCTACGTTCGCTTGTCCTTTTTATTTGTTCAGCTTTTCTCCATGCCTTGATATTCGCATGATGTCCTGATAATAAGACATCTGGAACTTTCATTCCACGAAAGTCAACTGGTTTGGTATAAACTGGATAGTCAAGTAAGTTTTCTTCAAAGGATTCATTCTCGGAAGATTCTTTGGTAATGACTTCATCTAAAAGACGAATCACACTATCACTGACAACCATACTTGCTAGCTCTCCTCCAGTTAGGATATAATCTCCAATACTAATTTCTATATCAGCTAGTGTACGAATTCTCTCATCAAAGCCTTCATAATGTCCACAAATAATTAAAAGATGTTTCTTTAAAGTCAATTCATGAGCTGTTTTTTGATGATATACAGTTCCCTGTGGAGACATTAAAATGACATAGGTATCTTCCTCTTTCAAATCTTCTACTGCATCAAAGATAGGTTGTGGCATCAATACCATTCCACTTCCGCCACCAAATTGATAATCATCTACTTTTTTATGAGCATCTTTCGAGTAATCTCGGATATTATGAATTCCAATGGTTACACTTCCCTTATCGATTGCTCGTTTGATAATAGATTCTTTTAAAAAGCCATCAAACATACTTGGAAATAAGGTTAATATATCAATTTTCATGAAAGAAACCCTCACTATTTTTCAAATACAATCTTTTTTCTTTTTCTTCTACTTTTTCAATGAAGTGAGGATCCATGGGAACCATATATTTTTTATCTTCATTCTTAATCACAAGTACATCTTGCATAGCTCTTAACAATAACTCAGTCACTGTTCCTACTTTTTTATCTTCAATATATACATCCATTCCAACATAGTCTTCTTCTAACATCTTATCAGTTTCGATATCCTCACGGTTCATATATACTTTTGAAAAACGCATATCGATGACATCATTAATATCAGTGACACCATCAAATGTTAACATATCATACTGTTTATGAGGACGATATGTACGAATGGTATACTGAGTTCTATCTTTTCCAATGTAAACATTTTTCCCCTTCAAAAAAGCAAGTTCTTTTTCACGAAATTCACTAATTAAGCGAACTTCCCCCTTAATTCCATGGGTTCCTACAATTTCTCCTACATAAATTTCATTCATGATTCTCACTACCTTTTAATGCAAATAATAAAATACTGGTTGCAACTCCAACGTTTAGGCTTTCACAAGCAGCATCCATTGGAATATATAAAAAATTGGTTGCGTTATCCATTACTTCTTCCCTAACGCCATTTCCTTCATTTCCCATAATCAATACATATTGGGTGGTATCTTTGATATTTCTAACATCACTCCCGTGTGTTACTCTTGTCGCATAAATGGGGTAATTTTGTTCTTTTAAGTGTTCTATCATACCCAGTAAATCACAGGTGATAAATTGCATATGAAATAAAAGTCCTTGACTTGCTCTTACTACTTTTGAATTATAAATATCTACACAATCAGGACTCATGACAATGGTATCTACTCCAAAGGCAACCGCACTACGAATGATAGTTCCCATATTTCCAGGGTCTTGTACCCCATCTAACATCAAAATATGGTTTCCTAAAACTTCTTTTTCTGGAATCATCTCACAGATTCCCATCACCGTTTGTGGGGTTTCTAATTCACTGATATAACTTAATACATTATTGGTTACATACATCGTTTCTACATCAAGTGGAAATAAGGTATCCTGTTCTAAAATAAGTTCTTTTAAAAAGCCTTTTTTATAGGCCTCTAATACAAGATGTTCTCCCTCTACCAAAAAAGTATGTGTCTTTTCACGATACTTATGAGTATGAAGCTTTTTAATATCTTTTATTTTTTTATTGTCAACTGATTGATATAACATATTTCCCACCAATTTTATTTTAACAAATTGAGGGTAGAAAGTAAATGTGGATTTTCATGCTTCTTCTTTTTTTGAAACATTTTTTCTTGAACAAAGGAAGTATCCATTAAAACATCATAACCACAAGGGATTTGAACGGAAATTCCTTGATTAAAAAATATGACATGTTCTCCTTCACTTGAAACAATATAGCCTTTATGATTGGCTCCACCTCGTTCGAAATACTGTTTCATATCCCTAACACCTTTTATTTCTAAGCCTTCTTGATAATAGTTTATAAAATAATTCACACATCTTTGATAATATTCTTCATACATTGTCCCTTGGATAATTGGTTCTAATTGATATTTCTTTACCGTACTCAAAAACAATCCATAACTTCTTAATTGTTCCATTTCTGTTACTGATTTATCATATAATCCCATTGGCTCATGATTAAAACTATAACAAATATAATAATTGTTACTCTCTTCTAATTTGTAACAAAGTAATTTTTGCATGCAGTAATGATGTAAATCTTCTAATTCATACATCGCTATCTCTCTCTACTTCTAATCCATTTCAGTTTTTAATAGCTCCTATTATAACACGTTCTTTTCATGGTTCCAACAAAAAAGATTTCAAATTTGAAATCTTTAAAATTGTAATTGTTGTTCCACATAAGAAACGACTTCTTCTACTTTTAAAGTAATTTGTTCCATCGTATCACGATTTCTAAGTGTTACAGTTCCATGATTTAATGTTTCATCATCTATTGTGATAGCAAATGGTGTCCCGATTGCATCTCCGCGACGATAACGTTTCCCAATATTTCCCGTTTCATCATAACTGGTACTAAAGTGTTTTGATAACTCGTGATAAATTTCTGTTGCTTTTTCTGTATGGTATTTTTTCACAAGTGGTAACACTGCTACTTTGTAAGGAGCTAAAGCAGGATGGAAATGCATTACTTCTCTTACACTACCATCTTCTAATGTTTCTTCTTCATAGGCATCGGATAAGAATGCTAATACAACACGATCTGCTCCAAGACTTGGTTCAATCACATATGGAATATATTTTTCATTCGTTTCTGGATCTAAATATTCCATACTTTGACCAGAGAATTTTTGATGTTGTGTTAAGTCATAATTGGTACGACTTGCAACACCCCATAGTTCTCCCCATCCAAATGGGAATTTATATTCAAAATCTGTGGTTGCATTACTATAAAAACTAAGTTC
>JAGZRP010000133.1 GCA_018381595.1 Bacillota bacterium | reverse complement strand
TTCCTAAAATTAAGATGAAATAAATTAATGTCATAGTAGCCTCCTTATAGCATATTCATGAAAAACATAAATCCTAATACAATAAATATAATACTATCTAATCTATCTAATACTCCGCCATGTCCTGGCATAATATTAGAGAAATCTTTTTTACCGAAGTAGCGTTTAATACTAGAGAATACCAAATCTCCAAATTGCCCTACTACAGATAAGAAGAATGTTGTTAAAATAATTCCGATCATAGAAACCTCTGGATTAATCACTGTAACATAAAAACAAACACCAGTGAATGTTCCCATAAGACTTCCTCCAATACTACCTTCCCAAGTCTTTTTTGGACTGACTTCAGGAAGTAGTTTATGTCTTCCAATTAACATTCCTGTAATATAAGCATATGTATCTGTCATAATACTAATGAGTAATAAATAAATAACCGTAGATAACCCAACATTACGTAATAAAATAAATAAACTAAAGGAAGAGCCTATAAAGAAAATTCCCCCAATTAAATAAAATGCATCATTCACACTATAAAACTTACGATCATGATATACAATGACTGGAAGTAAACACCCTAAAAGTAAAGCACTTACAACACGATAATCAATCGAAAATACAGTTTCTTTGCTTTCTAAATTAAATAATACAATCAATGTAATTAATACATAAGCAACAAACTTCATAAATTCAGGTATTTTTTTCTTCGTCTCTTTAATGTCTATAAATTCTTTTAGAGCAAGGATTGCCAAAATACATGCAGCAATATTAAATATCATTCCCCCTGTTAATAACAGTGGTACAAAAATAAGAAGTGCAACAGCAGCACTTATAACTCTTGTTTTCATTTATAATCTCCTCCAAATCTACGATTTCTTCTATTATATTCATCAATTGCTAACTCATATGCTTTCTCATCAAACGCAGGAAAATAAGTATCTACAAAATAAAACTCTGCATAACTTGCTTGATATAGTAAAAAGTTAGATAAGCGAAGTTCCCCGCTGGTACGAATTAAAAAATCAATAGGCGGTAAATCTTGATACATGTAGTGATACAAATCAGATGGTTCTAATGTATCTACATCAACACCTTCTTTGACAATACGTTTCACTGCATCGACAATTTCATATTGTCCACCATAGTTCAAACACACATTAAAAATACCACCCGTATTATTTTTTGTTGTCTCTTCTAATTCTTCAATTACTTTTAAAACATCTTTTCTTAAAGGATGTTTTCTACCAGAAAAAACAACTTTAATGTTTTCTTTATGATAATACTCTTTTTCTTTTTTAAACTTATTTACAAACAAATTCATTAAGTAGTCGACTTCTTCTTTACTACGATTAAAATTTTCTGTTGAAAAAGCATAAACACTCAACACTTTTACACCATGTTGTAACACATAGGTACTCAGTTTTTTGATATTATCAAAACCTGCTTTATGGCCTTGTAATCCAGTTAATCCTCGTTCCTTTGCCCATCTTCGATTTCCATCTAAAATAATAGCAACATGATTCGGGTAATTTCTTATCTCATTCATATATTCACTACTCCAATACTAATATTATAATCTATTTTGATATATTTTACAATTCATTACATGACAAATGATGGAAAGAAAAAGTATTTCATTTAGAAATACTTTAAATTGCAAATTGATATGGATTCGAACTTGTTCCTGTCCCCGCAGTAATATTAACATTTGACTTTAAATATACAACAGGTCTAATGATATGGGATTCTGTTGTATATACACTTGTAATACCACTGTTTTTTGAAATTACAAATGCATCACTATTTAGACCACTACTTGGGGTTAGTGTCCATTCCCAAATACCATTTGTCAATTCTTGACTATATAACCAATTACCAGTAGTAGAGCAATTTGCATCTAAATGATACTCGTCAGGTAATTTTGTACAACTACTACTTGCTGCATATACATAATCACTCGGATACATTAATCCAACATACAGAATAGTTGTTGTTGGATTTCCATTATACACAATATTTCCTCTTTCTCTACTATATATTTCAGCAGGTTCAAGTCCAGCAACGTTAGAAAATCCTCCTAAATAGTATGTATTACTATCAATGACTGTTCTTGCTTCTAATAATAGACTATCATAATAAGCTCCATTTAATATTCTATTTAAAGAAGAATTATCCCAATTGTTCATTTCAGAAGTATCCCATTCTATTTTTGAATAAGATTCATTTTTAATTAATTTTATTCTTCCATCAAAGACTCCAATGATTCTCCATGTCTCATTATTAAATGTCACATAGTTTTTTACTTCACTATTAGAACCACGATAGTGAATATTTCCATGCGTATCTGTAAATAATCCTTCTGTGTTTCCTACTGTATTTTTGTTTGTGATTAGTTCCGTCGCATTCTGAACACTAGGTGTTGGTACATCAGGTGTCCCCGTTTTCTGTTCATAGTTTAATGTTACTTTGATTTCTTTTTCCATATGGTCACTTGTGATATCTACAGATTTATCCCATGTCACTATTACTTGAAATGTTTGCTCTGTATTCGCAAGTAAACTATCTCCTGTATTGATTCCTTCTACCTTATACTTAATAGCAGTTGGACTTGCTTTGTTTCCCTCTTCAACATCTTTAATACTTGCAAGGCTTGCATCCAAGCTTCCTCTGTTTGCAACTGTTACATTATAGGTTGCACTTGCTCCTGGTTGGTTTAATTCAACATTCAAAGTTAAACTCGTTCCATCTGTAATATTTTTACTGATGGTTTTAGAATCTGTTAAGGTTCCTTCGGTTACACTCGTAAACAGAATATCCCAACTTGATGAAATATTTGCAGTTCCTGTAATATTTAGATTCTGTGTTAGAATTGCATATCCAATTCCTAGTACCATAATAATAAATATACTTACAACTCCAAGTAAGTAATACTTTCTGACTTCTGGATGAAATCCATTTCTTTTTACCTTTCTCATATACTACTCCTTTATTATTACCTCTAGTATACCAAATTTTAAGAAAAATAAAAGTATCAAGTACATATACTTGACACTTTATTTTTTTAGTTATTTTCCTTTAATGAATCAATGGCTTTACGCATTTTCATATCGTATTTTACCATATCAATTCCACCAAATTCTTGTTTGAATTTTTCAACATCCATTTGGTATTTTTCAGCAAGTTCTTTTGCTTCTTTTTCTGCATCTTCATCACTGATTTCAATTTTTTCAGCTTTGGCAATTTCTTCTAATGCGAAACGAGCTAAGATACGTTTATTTGCTTCTTCTTTCATTTGTTCTCTTAATGCTTTTTCATCAGAGTTTGTGAATTGATAGAATTGTTCTAATGTTAATCCTTGCATTTTTAAATTTTCTTCGTATTGTCTAATGATACGACTTGTTTCATCTTCTCCCATAACTTCTGGTACTTCTACTTCTAAAGTTTCACATACTTTATCAAGTAAATCATCAATAAATTTATTTTCAGTATCAGATTCTTTACGAGCTAAGATATGTGTTTTAATTTCTTCTTTTAGCTTATCTAGTGTATCGACACCTTCCATTCCTAAATCTTCAAAGAACTCTTCTCCAATTTCAGGAATTACAGTTGTTTTAATTTCATTTACTTTTACTTTGAATGTTGCTTTTTGACCTTTTAAATCTTCACTGTGATATTCTTCTGGGAAAGTAACTTCGATTTCTTTTTCTTCTCCAGCTTTCATTCCAACTAATTGTTCTTCAAATCCTGGAATAAATG
>JAGZRP010000132.1 GCA_018381595.1 Bacillota bacterium | reverse complement strand
TGATTTATCCATTTTTTGATGAAAAAAATCTATGTGAAATAGAATTTTTACCAGAACAATACTATCATTTGGGGTTGAAAATATCTGATGAAGTAAGAAAGATGAACGAGATTACAAACTTTCCTGATAAGATTCCGGTTTTTAATCTTAAAGAACATTTTAAAGCACAGGTAAAGAAATTAAATGATTTGTTAGAGGATAATAATTATAAAAATAAAATATATCAATTTATTTCTAAAGAAGAAATCAATCATTTGATGAATTTTATGGAAGAAAAGTTTCAAAAGGTGATAAAACATGAAACAAAACTGAATCATAATGATGTTAAATTAGTGAATATTATGATAGATAATAATCATGACTATTATTTAGTAGATATTGATTATTTAGGATGTACTCTATTAGGATATAATGTTAATTACAGTATTTATAGTTTTCTGTTTTCAGATGAATTCTATACCAATGAAAAATATTTTTTAAAGGGATTTATTCAAGGAATAGACCCACAAAAGAAATTAATGGATGAATGGAGCTATTTTATGATTTCTGATTTTATCAATGAGTTAAAACCATCGATAGATAAACGATACGATTTATTAGTTTCAGAAAAACATAGAATCAAGCAAATTCTATTTAATGATAATAATTATTTAGAAGATATTTTATATGGGGATGCTTTTTAAACCCTGATTTCATGAAATTATATGGTATAATATATATGGTTAGAAAGGAGATTTCTATGAAATATATATTTGTTTTGGGAATCTTCTTTGTACTAACAGTAACGGGATGTACCAAAAAAGAAACACTTCCAAAGGAAGCAAAGACATATCATCAAGTTATTCGTCAATTAGAACAGAAAAAAATGAAAGAACAAGAATTGCCATGTCATTTGGAAGTTCGTTTAGAAAAAACGGAACATGGAGAAATTATGTATACAGTAATACTGGATGAACCAAAAGAGGAAATGAAACAAATTGAGGCACTTTTTATGCCACTTGATAATCCATTAGGAACTTATCCAAGTATAGGTATCTTTGATGATAAATTAAGTATGATACCAGGAAAAGTAGATAAAGAACATGATATCGTAAAGGGAATTGTGTTATCTGGATATTTAGATTCTAAAAAAGAAGTAAAAGATTATCATGGAACATTTCGTTTATATCTTCATTATCAGACAAAAGAGAATCGAGAGAAAACAATTTATTATGAGAAAAAAATCTGACAAAATATTTTGACAAATTCTGTTATCCTAGTAGTGGTGATAATATGAAGGTAAAAGTATTTGATGAATCTCATGAGAAAGATTTAGAGGCTTCTGTCAATCAATTTTTAAGTGAAATGTCGGGAGAAGTTATCGATATTAAGTATCAAGTAGCAATTGGTATTTCTGGAGAAGACCAAATATTTTGTTTCTCTGCATTTATCATATATCAGTAAGGGTCGTGAGTTATGAAAAAGAATTCATTTATAGGTGGTGCTATGGTAGCAACACTTGGAATTGTAGTAACAAAAGCAATTGGACTATTATATGTAATTCCTTTTTATGCGATTATTGGAACGCAGGGAGGGGCTTTATATAGTTATGCATATTCTATTTATGCGATATTTTTAAGCTTGTCTAACAGTGGAATTCCTGTAGCGGTAAGTAAAGTAGTAAGTGAATATAATGCATTGGGATATCATTATACCAAAGAAAAGGCATATAAAGTTGCTTCTCTTTTATTAATCGGATTAGGATTTTTCTTTTTTCTCGTACTTATTATTTGCGCACCAATGATTGCGAAAATGATATTAGGAAATATCCAAGGTGGTAATACAGTAGAAGGTGTTACTTTAGTGATTCGTATTGTTGCAACAGCACTTTTAATTGTTCCAATTGAAAGTGCGACCCAGGGATATTTACAAGGACAAAAGTTTATGATAGAACCAAGTATGGCAAATGTCATTGAACAAATTGTTCGTGTTGTTGTTATTTTAGTAGGAAGTTTTTTAACATTAAAAGTTTTTCATTTATCCTTAGAAAGTGCGGTAGGAGTTGCTGTATTTGGAGCAACCGTTGGAGCACTTATCGCATATTTTTACTTGTTATCTAAAATTCATAAAAACCGAAAAAAATTACATCGCCATAATATTCCGCTAGATGCAGAAAGAAAGATTACAACCAAAGAAGTTTTTCGTAAAATTATTTTTTATGCATTGCCATTTGTGATGATTGATGTATTAAATTCTGCATATGGAATGGTTGATACATTAACGGTTGTTAAAACAATGACAACACTTGGTTATAGCGCTCATGTGACGGAAACGTCAATTGGGGTATTAACCACTTGGGCAACCAAATTAAATATGATTATTGCAGCTGTAGCACTAGGAATCTCTACGAGTTTAATTCCTAATTTAGCAGCAAGTAAAGCACAAAAAGATCATAAAGATATTTCTAGAAAAATTAATCAGGCCTTAAAAGCATTGTTCTTTACAACCATTCCAATGGCAGTTGGAATGAGTTTTCTAGCAACTCCAATTTGGACGATTTTCTATGGCTATGATTCTCTTAGTATTCATATTTTCAAACTATTTATTTTTCAAACAATCAGTTTTTCATTTTCTACGGTGTTAATTAATATTGCCCAATCATTATCGCATCCGAAACTTGCGATGGGTTCTTTACTAGGTAGCTTTTTAGCAAAGTTTATTTTGAATACACCTATGATGTATTTATTCCACAATATAGGAATTCCCGCATACTATGCACCAATTGCAACAACATTTCTAACCCAGTGTTGTGTTGCAATATTCTTATTGATTCAATTACGTAGAAATTATCAGGTTCGTTATTTTGAAACACTACGTGTTAGTTTAAAAACATTTTTTGCAACCGGATGTATGCTTGCCGTTTTAATGATAATCAACTTATTAGTTCCTACTTATGTTCATGGTAGGGGAGAGGCTATTTTAATTACCATGTTATTCGCAATGATTGGTGGAATTACTTATTTGTTCTGTGCTTATCAAGGAAAACTTGTCAACAATGTATTCGGAAAACAATTTGTAATGGATATGTTTTCTAAACTAAAACGCCATAGAAAGTTAAAAAAAGTGTAAAAAAATCATAAATTTGTGATTTTTTTCTTATTTTACTATAAAATTTAAATAGCTACTTGACAATAACAGGTAGTAGGTATACACTTATAGTGAGGTGAGATATGAATATCCAATTTAAAAAGGGTGTCTTGGAACTAATCGTTTTATTATCTGTTCATAAAAAAGATATGTATGGATATGAGCTTATGATGGAAGTTTCAAAAGTAGTGGATATTAATGATGGAACCATTTATCCGTTATTAAAACGTCTCACGAATGAAAGATATTTTGAAACTTATTTAGTAGAATCTAGTGAAGGCCCATCTAGAAAATATTATAAGCTTACGGTATTAGGAGAAGATCGTATGAATGAATTACTAAAGGGTTGGCAGGACTTTTCGGAAGCTGTGAATCAATTTATAGAGGAGAGTGAAGAAGCGTGACAAAAAAGAAATTTTTAAGCGAATTAGAGAAAAAATTAAATGTGTTAAATGAATCCGAAATCAAAGATATTATTAATGAATATAGTGATATTATTGACGAAAAAGTAAAACATGGAAAAACAGAAAAAGAGGCCATTGAAGATTTTGGCAAAATTGAAGATTTGGCGAAAGAAATATTAAGTGCATATAAAATTAATCCAGATTATAAAGAAACGAGAAAGGACGAA
>JAGZRP010000131.1 GCA_018381595.1 Bacillota bacterium | reverse complement strand
AATATTTATGTGTCATAGTAATCATTATCTATTATTTTTTTATTAAATGTGAAATAAAAAAAGTCGACATTAGTGGTCGACCAACACTATCGGCATTGTGCCTTATTACATGAACCCAAACAGTGGGGGTCATGTAACTGATGACTGTAGGTTGTACCGTTTCGTCATCTGTAATTAACATATCATAGAAATATGGTTAAGTCAACTTATATTTCTTTTTTTATAGATTTTTTAGTTTTATTTACAAGTTTAGTATCAAAGCTTTTTGGTTTTCTTGTTCCAAGATAATTAATATTTAAAATATGTTTCCCATCGATTCTTTTTTTTGTGGGAATAAAACGAATTAAATAAGCCCAATTTCCATATATAATTGCTTTTGCTTCTTTTTTTTCGAATTTTCCATACCTTTTTGAACCATACCACTCTTCATATTCGAGCATTGCATATTTTAATTCTTCTTTAGCTTTTTCTTGCCTTTTGTTATTCCTATAATACTGAACATCATCATTTATTTTCTCATCTGTTAAATTCTCAAGTTTATCCATATCAATAGAATAAAAATCTGTTTTATTTAACTTTGAACTTGTATGGTGCCAACTACTGAAAGTTAAAAAGATTTCTTTCAGATATTCAGTATTTATCTTATTTAGATTTTCAATATTAAAATTCAGTACAATTTCTTCTTCTTCTGAAATTCTTTTAATTTCTTCTATAATATTTTCTTTTTTCCACTTGCTTTTAGGCATTTCTCCACTTTGATAAGCTTCTCTTGCTCTGACACTCATACTATAACCAACATATCCATTATTCATTGTTATTCTCCTTTCCAATTAATCATTTTTGTTTTTTAGAAAAATCACATAATCCACACCACATGGCAAACATAATGACTAAAAGAGTTCCCATTCGATTTCATCCTCCTTGATTTTATCTAATATTTGTTGATAATCTTTTGTATTATATCTCATATAACATTTTCTTAAAAGTACTTTAAAACTATCGGTTGGGAAATATGTTTTATAACAAGCTTTCTTTTGCCCAATTGAATTATTTATCATATATTCAAGTGTTGCAATAAAATTTTCTTTCGTATTATACTTTCCTTTTTTCGCTCCTAATTTAATTCCTTTTTCTTTGGCTGCTTTTAATCCTTGTTTTGTCCTATCAGCCAGCTGATCGCGTTCGAATTCAGCAAAACAATTAAATATGTTAAGTAGTAACTTTGTTGTTGAATCCATTCTTCCATTTGCTAATAAGTTAAAATTTTCTTTCAGTATTTTAATGTTAACTTGTTTATTATTAATTAAGTAATCAATAATATCATTATTATTTGATAATGAACGTCCCAAACGACTCAAGCTTTCAACAACAAGAGTATCTCCTTTTTGCATATTTTCAACCATTTCATCAAACAAGGGACGACTTTTTTTTGTCCCAGTGAATGTCTCTTCAACAAATATTGAGTTATCAACTGTATAACCTGCATTATTTAAGACACTTATTTGTCTATCATAAGCTTGTTTATCTGTACTTTTTCTTATATAACAATATGTTTTATTCATTATAACACCTCACTTACTTTGCTAAATGGAGTACAATACATTCTAGTTACAGCATCCATCTTCTCATATTCCTCATCTGTTACTAGGTAAGAAAGAAATGTATCAAATTCATTATTTTCTTTTCTACCCCTAACAACGTAACGATTTTTTTCATTGTTATATTTTATAACTCTTAAGACATAATTTTCTATTTTTATAATATCATTTTCGTTTAATTCATTAAATTTTTTCATATTTTTATTTCCTCCCATTATTGTCAACATATAGTTGACTTTTCTTTCTTTTCAATATATAATGAGAGACGAGGAAAGAGAAATCTTTTCTTAACACATATTAGATTATTCTTCTATGAAGAAATAGTCTGATATTATGTTTTTGATGAGGGTTATCTTTGCTTTCTGAGGGCGAGAGATAACTCTTTTTATTTTGCTTATTAATTGTCTAAATTCTTTTATACATACATAATTCATTACAACAATAATAATGAATATTACAGTAGCAAACGATATTGTGTTATACAATGCACTAAATACATATACCATTTTATTAACTCCTTTCTTCTTACATCTCTTTCCTTATCTCTATATATATTATAGCATTATTATACTATTTTGTCAATATTAAATACCAATTTAACCCTTATTTTTCAATACTTTTATTGGTATTGGAATGTAGATACATTTGCTTGTTTTCATTCATCTATTACACTATTATTTTATATTATTACATACATTATTCATTCTTTATTTGACTATTAATACTAACATACATATCTATTACAATATGTCTTATATATGGTTTTATGTTGTTTATAATTTATACTTATATTAATTCGCTATTGTGTAGTTATTATTAGATTGCTATTAATGATTACATTATTGGTGCCTACTATTATAATTATGTTGTTGGTGATTACTGATTATCTGCTATCTATTATTTAGTGATTGTATTATTACTTATTATCTATTATTTAGTGATTATTGAGTGATTGTATTATTATGTTTCACTTACATGTTATTACCTATTATCTATTATTTAGTGGTGATTGTAACAGAAGTCCTTGTCTCTCTCTAATTCTAAAAAATATACACACATTTTAAACACTATATCATTGTCTTTATAGTGTTTTTATTATTAATTATTATAATTACTATTAATATTTAGTATAGTTAATTTAGCCTTTATTTTATAAGGGTATTATTAGTATAAAGACGAACGTTATGCCACTTGACACATACCCCATCCCTATTTTTTGAAGTAGTGTAGGGGGTCTTCTTACCCCCATAATTCTATAAAAAATAACAAAAGAGTGGTATATATAACAAATTCAGTGTTCATTAGTGTTAAATATCATGAAAATTGTATAAAGAAAGAAGCAATCAAATAAAAATGATTGTTTTTTTATATTTTGGTAAAAGGGGAGTGAAAAGGGAGTGGAATAGGTGATAAAGTTACCATAGTGATAAAGGTTAGTTAAGACATACGCATTTAATACGCTACTTGTTTTCGCTAGAGGCATCGCTCAAAGTCGTAGCTAATAAATACTAGTTACATAAGGTGTTTTACGAATAGAGAGACAAATGGTGCTTTAAATGAGTGATTAGACGTTGTATTTATTGGTCAAATCAATGATTTAGTAGGGGTTCATTCATGACACTTTTCGATATGTTTTATAGGGTCATCAGTGAGCTAAATTAACTTTTAGATAACTTGAAAGGAGAATCAATATGAATAAGGTATTGTTTAGTTCAAATAAGGAAGATTGGGAGACACCAAAGGAATTGTTTAATGAGTTAGATAATGAATTTCATTTTACTTTGGATCCTTGTGCAGATGAAATCAATCATAAGTGTGACAGATATTATACTGTTCAAGATGACGGTTTAAAACAAGATTGGAGAGGACAAACGGTATTTTGTAATCCTCCATATGGTAGAAAAATTTACGATTGGGTAAAGAAATGTTATGAAGAGTCTTTAAAAGATAATACAACAGTTGTAATGCTTATTCCGTCAAGAACAGATACAAAATACTTTCATGAGTTTTTATATCAAAAAGACAATGTAGAACTAAGGTTTTTAAAAGGAAGATTACAATTTAAAGGTGCAAAATATAAAGCACCATTTCCAAGTGTAGTCGTCGTGATGAAAGGAGAGTAGTATGAAAGATATATTATTAATATGTATAGTAGCAGTTTCAACAAGTTTAATTTTATTC
>JAGZRP010000130.1 GCA_018381595.1 Bacillota bacterium | reverse complement strand
AAATGGAAAAAAGAAAACTTCTTTATATATTGATAAAAAATCAGTTGCCAAAGAAGCATTAGAAAATACTGTAAAAACATTTATTGGAACAGAAGAATATAATGCTTATCAAAAGAAAACACAAAAGAAAATTACAACAACAGGTAGCTACATTGATGATATTTATATTCAAAATAATATGACGATGAATGAAATTAATATTCCAGTGACAGAAAAGATATATACAGATGCTAAAGAATTATCACAATATTTGTTATTTGGAAAAGATAATGATACAAAAACATATACTGTTCAAGTTGGAGATACGATTGAAAAAGTAGCATTTAATAATCAAATCAGTGAAAATGAATTTTTGATTTCAAACCCAGAATTTACAAGTAAAAATAGTTTATTATTTCCAGGACAAAAAGTCGTAATTGGAATGACAAATCCACAAATTCAAGTTGTCTATGTTGTGAATCAAACAAGTGATGTTGTCAACAACTTTGCGACAGAAGAACGCTATGATTCAACGAAATTGGTTGGTGAAGATGAACTGATTCAACAAGGAGAAAATGGATTAGATAGAGTTAGCCAGGAGTTAACGTATGTAAATGGAGACGTTATTTCATCTGAAATTAAAACGAGAGAAGAATTAAAACCAGCAATAAAACAAATTATTGTAAAAGGTGATAAAGTGATTCCAAGCGTTGGATATGGAGCATGGTATTGGCCAGTACCAAGTCACTATGTTATCAGTCCAATGGGATATCGTTTAGACCCATTTAATGGAACACGTACACTTCATACTGGTGCAGATATTGCAGAAAGTTGTGGAAAGCCAATTTGGGCAGCTAATAATGGTGTGGTAACAGAAGCAGCCTATAAACCAGAGTGGGGTAATGGTAATTATGTAGCAATTAACCACAATAATGGATATCATACATTATATGCTCATATGTCTAAATACATCGTTCGTGTTGGTCAGGTAGTTGCCAAGGGACAATTAATTGGTTATGTTGGAAAAACAGGTAGAGCACAGGGATGTCACTTACACTTTGAAGCATGGAAAGGTGGAGCGCCACGACATGGTAGAGTCTATAACGCGCTTTTACTATACTAATGAAAGCAAGCGTTTTAGCAAGTGGTAGTAAAGGTAATTGTACTTATATTGAAACGAGACAACATAAGTTTTTAGTAGATTTAGGTACAACTTCTCTTTATGTAGAAAAAAAATTAAAAGAATTAAGTGTAGAACCAAGTGAAATTGAAGCAATTTTCTTAACACATACCCATGTAGATCATATTAGTGGTCTCCGTGTATTTATTAAAAAATACCACCCAACACTTTATGTCAGTGAAATTATGTATCGTGAAATGAGACAAAGCTTTCCGGATTTTCCATACCAAATGATTGATGATTCATTAACACTAGATGAATTAAAACTAACGGTGTTTAAAACGAGTCATGATGTCGATGATTCCAATGGTTATCTATTTGAAGAGGAAAATTCTTCGATTGTATATATTACGGATACTGGTTATTTAAATCAAAAATATTTTCCACTTTTAAAAAATCGTTCTTTATATATTATGGAAAGTAACCACGATATTCAATTATTAATGGAAGGAAGCTATCCATATCATTTAAAACAACGTATTTTGGGAGACAGAGGGCATTTATCGAATAAAGATAGTAGTTATTATTTATCGAAATTGATTGGACCTGATACCAAAGAAATTATCTTAATTCACTTAAGTGAAGAAAATAATGATGAAACAATTGCATACCAGACATGTGCTGAAAAAATTACACAGAATATTCCAATTGTCATTTCTCATCAAAAAGAACATACGGAGCTTGTAGAAATATGATTAAAGTAATATGTGTTGGTAAAGTAAAAGAATCTTTTTATCGAGATGCGATTATTGAATTTCAAAAGAGATTATCAAAATATACCAAATTAGAAATCATTGAAGTTTCAGATGTTACCGGACAAAATTTGGATGAAAATATGAGAAAAGAAGCCCAAGCAATTGAAAAATATATTGGGCAAAAAGATTATGTAATCACCTTAGAAATTGATGGAAAACAAATGACCAGTCCAGAATTAGCAACCAAAATAGATCAAATATTTCAAACAAATTCTACCATTACATTTATTATTGGTGGTTCCTATGGATTAGATACTTCGATAAAGAATAGAAGTCATTTTGCACTTTCTTTCAGTAAAATGACCTTTCCACACCAATTATTTCGTGTCATTTTATTAGAACAAATCTATCGTGCTTTTAAAATTATGAATCACGAATCTTATCATAAATAAATTGAATAAAATGAAAATAGTCGCTCATTATGAAATTATAAGGGAGCGATTTTTTATGAAAAAATATATTATCATTGGATTGAGTGCATTTTTATTGTTTCAAACACTTGGTAGAGATGCAAAAACAGTTATGATACCAGAAGATGCAATTCGTTTTCGCGTTGTTGCTAACTCTGATTCAAAAGAAGATCAAGCATTAAAAATGAAAGTAAGCGAAGCAGTACAAGGGGATTTATATACCATGCTTTCTAATACGAAAGGTTCAGATGAAGCTAGAAAAACAATTCAGTCAAGTCTTCCTGATTTGAGACTGAAAGTAGCAAATACATTAAAAGAAGAACAGAGCACACTACCGTTTGAATTAAATTATGGAATGAATTATTTTCCAAAGAAGGTATATAAAGGCGTTACCTATAAAGAAGGAGAATATGAATCTCTTTTAATCACGCTTGGAAAAGGAGAAGGAAAAAATTGGTGGTGTGTCCTATTTCCTCCTTTGTGCATTATGGAAGCAGAAGAAACGGAAGCAAAAGAGGAAACAGAATATAAGTTTTTTATCCAAGAATTAATTGAAAAATATTTATAATATTAAAATAAATAGAGATGTAAGGATAAATGATAATTGAATGCATAAAATTGTTTAGGTGATTCTATGCATATATTTTTAATTCTTGTGATTGCAGTTAGTTTATCTATGGATGCATTTTCTTTGTCTTTAGCATATGGAACGTTGAATTTAGAAAGAAAAAACGTCATTCAGTTAGCAACCATAGTAGGAATTTACCATTTTGTAATGCCTCTTTTGGGAAACTCTTTCGGACATCTTTTATTAAAATTTATTCCGGTTCGTCCAGAACTCATTGTATTTTTAGTTCTGACTATTATTGGAATCCAAATGATAATAGAAAGTTTTAAAAAAGAAACGGAAGTAAAACAGATGAACTTTTTTGAATTGCTCGCTTTTGGATTAGCTGTTTCTATGGATAGTTTTTCAGTAGGAATTGGAATTCAAGCGATTTCTTCTCATTATATTATTAGTTCTCTATTATTTTCTATTTCAAGTTTTATATTTACTTATTTAGGACTTCAACTTGGTAAAAAGTTAAGCACCATCTTTGGAAAAGCGGCAACCTTACTTGGAGGGATTACTTTAATTGCGATAGGAATTGTATATATGTATTAGCTAGCTAATCATTTATAAAAATACGAAAAAGAAAGGAAAGCATTGCTTTCCTTTTTAAATATTTTCCCATTAATTTAAAATAATAATTGCTAAATTTAAGTAAAGTGCAAAGAATAACCATAATAAATAGGGAATTTGTAAATAGAAACCTAATTTAGTATCTTTCATTAAATTCATCAACCATTTTATTACTATATAAATAAGCAGTAAGATAATAACAAAAGCTACTGTTTTTAATCCAAATGTAAAGAAAAAAATTGGCCATAAATAATTTAAAAATAATGAAATATAAAATAGAATTGTTGTTTTTTCTT
>JAGZRP010000129.1 GCA_018381595.1 Bacillota bacterium | reverse complement strand
ATATTGATCACATAATGCAATTAGCATCTTCGGCTCAGTACATAATGTTTTTCTCACACTTTCTCCATATATTGGTGTTCCATGTTGAGCAAATCTTACTGCAAAAATGTGCAGTTTTTCATTATCTATACTCTTTACGAGATTATATTGAGCAACATCTTCTTCACATTGAGTTGGATAGAAATAAAAAATATCACCATCTCTATAATTTCCAATTGCATCACTTAGCGACAGCCATTTGTTCCTTTCATCTGCAATATATTTTTTCAAATACTTAACAGTGTGAAATTTATCATATTCAATAAGAGATATTTGTGGTGAGAACGCATAAATATACGCTGCCTCCAATGCACATCCTAATGAAATGGCCATATAGCCACCAGCAGAACTTCCAACCGTAATAATTGGTTTTCCCTGTGCTTCTTTTCGTAAAAGTTCTGCCAATTTCTCAATTGAATTGACTTTCGCACTAATACCCTCAAGACACCAATTCTTATAAATATCTCTAACAAAAATATATTTTGATGCTTTTTTCTTTATTTCATCACTTTTTGAGATATTAATCCATTCATATTTATCATTTGAAATCACCTGTTCTTTGAACTCATCCATTGTTGTAGGAAAATACAAGCCGTGAGATGTGAAGAATATCCAGCAGTACCCCCCCCCATTAATTTCTTCAATCTTATAGTTCCTCAAATAATTATATTCTCTCGATATCTCAATATTGTCAACTTGTGATTCAAATATCTCATACATTTTATTTTTCCTCTTGTTCTTTAACTTTAATTTTTAAGTATCTAATGAGCCAAACAGTCTGGACAGTTAAATATGGCAAAAATGCAATTATATTTGCGAGACAAACTGATGTATAATTATTCGTAATTTTCGCTAAGACATATGTCAATGGAATATCAATGACCGCACCTATCGTGAGAAATATAGCCTGTAATTTTAGTTCTCCTAATCCATTAACAAAACAGGTTATAGAACTGGACCAAATCATAACAGCTCCAAATACAGCAAAAATGAATGCATTCATATAATTAACTGGAATAGCACTGTCTCCCAACCATAAATCGAATACAAACTGTAAAGGGATAATTAACACGAATTCCCCCAAAATACCAAGAAAAGAAAGTGCCGAGAATTTTTTAAATAGACTATACAACCATTTATAATTATTCTCAACTTGTGCCTTTGTTGCCGCTGACCAAATTGGTGTTGAACCTAAAGTTACTAAAGTTCCAATCATAGTAAATATTTTGAAATAAATATTGAAATCTACGACAGCAGCATTTCCGAGAAATAACGTAACCAAATAACTATTTGTGCTATTTAAGACCATCGCCATTAATTGAATCCACAAAAAAGCTCCACCTATCTTCAGTGTAGACACAGCATATTTATGGGCATACAACTTTATACTCGGACAAAGCTCAGGATTAGAAATACCAAATACATATAATGTAGTTATAATCAATGGCAAATTCACAGCAATCATATACGCCCACGCCATATTAATAAAACTACCATTAACTCCAAAAGCTGTAGCAATAGTCGTAAATGCCAGCATCATTACATTAGTTATCAAATTCAACAAGCTAGGAACAAATGCTTTCTGTAAGGCATACAAAATCGACGTAATCAATCTTAATATTAACTGTAAACAAATGCTTATAATTAGGATAATAACTGCAGTTGTGAGAATTTCTTTATCCAAAATTTCAACATTAATATTAAAAATTGTATTCCAATTTACTATTCCAGATAAAATAACAACCACTGCAATTATAATAGCAGCTACTGCAAAAGAGAAAATGTATGCAGAAGATACATATTTTTTCCCATCTTCTGGGTCAGAGCTTTCCATTGCTCCAACAAGTTTATTTCGCAATCCATTTCCGATACCCATATCACAATTCAATATCCAAGCTAAAACTGAAAGAATTGTGAACCAAACACCCATTATTTCATTATTATGGAAATATCTTATATATGCTGGTGTTGTAAAAAGCCCAATAAACATAGATAATCCTTTTATCCCAAAAGAATAAACTATGTTCATAACAACTGATTTGGTGTTTTTATCAGATATTCTTATAATTCTTCTTTCCATTTCTCAATTAACCTCTGCACATCATCAAAGTATTCTGCATGTGACCTTATCCACGCTTCACCCTTGTTCCACCATTGCATATTTAACAAATCTTTTATCTGTTCATCAGTAAATCTGTATCGTATAATTTTAGCCGGAACCCCTCCCACTATTGCATATGGTGGAACATCTTTTGTTACTACCGAACCAGCTGCAACAATGGCTCCATCCCCTATCTTAATTCCCGCAATAGCAAGAACATTAGCTCCTATCCACACATCATTTCCAATAACAAGATTGTGTCCCTCTACATCTGCCTTAGGACTTTCTTCAAATTTTTGATTTTCAACATAAGTAAATCCGTATTGTTTCAAAAGCGAATAAAATGCTGGGTGAACTGTCGCAAATCTTCTTGTCGGATGTGTTCCCACAGCTACTTGTAAACCAAAGGCCATTACAGTATATCTACCAATTTTTGTATTATATAGCATTGAGCCTTTAGATATACCAGATCCATATCCCAGCTCGCATCCATGAGCTATGACATTTTCTGCAATAGTATTATAGCCTTCGCATTTTAATTTAGATATGTTTTTTGAAGGTATAATTTTGCAAGTATTTGGAATTTTATATTTCCAAATTGCATAACGATACTTTATATTATTAATCATCATTCTTATTTTCCTTTTAAGCGGCGAGAACATGATATGTCCTCACCTCCCCCCCCCGAACAGAGTATTTATCAGTAATATAAACTATATCTGATTCTCGTTTCATATCAACTTCTATCGCATTTTTAATCGAATGAAACACAACATTCAAAAACGGTAACATTTTCTGGTTCCTTGCACGACAATTCACTATAATCCGTTTATAAGTTGATTCCTTGAATCCACAACTTGAATATTCTTCATATGCCAACTGTTGTAATTCACTTTCCGAATATCCCCAACATCCCCATTCATCGAGTCTTTTCTTATAAATTCTGTATTCCGAAGAATCTGAAAAACCTCTATGAGGAATGATTCCCTCTCTATACGCAGCCAACGATAAAGCTGTTTGATCGTGTCGATTTTCCCTAAAACCATTATAATTTTCTTTTCCAAGTATATTATCTTGATCTGTATTTACCTGCCAATCAAGGCAATATTTTTGCCATCGATCCAAAAAAGACATTGTTCTTATATTTTTCTTTACCAAAATATAGGATGCTTCAACCTGATGACCATATATACAGGCAGTTTCATCACATCCACACTTTACAAATGCATCTCTCTTACACCAATCTTTATTCGGTAAAATCATCGATGAAAGAAATACCGTTTCACCAACATTTTCCATATTGTTTATCAAATGTTTGATTTTTCTCACATAGAAAGCGCCTGCATCTAAATACATCACATAATCGCCCTCCTTGCACTTTTCCAGTGTCTTTTTTATTATATAGGGTTTCCAAGCCCAATACCCGGCTCCTCTTTTTTCAGCTAATAAACTCTTATTAGATTCAACAAATTTCTCATCAAAATCATTCGGAGAATATATTATCGTCTTATCCGCACCGCCAAACACCTTTGCTGAAATTTCATTCAATTTTGCCGATCTTTTGTAATTTTGATTTGAGAACGTTATGGCCCATATCATCTTCTTTCACTACCTCCTGGCTGTTCCATAGCATTACATAAAGAAAAATCGGTACAACTATAATTGTGGCGTAGATTTCTTCGCTTTGTGCTAATGCTGTA
>JAGZRP010000128.1 GCA_018381595.1 Bacillota bacterium | reverse complement strand
AAAAGATTCTTTGATACAGATTATATCTTAGTACATGTGAATGATGATAGAACCAGAAGGTATACCTTCAATGCAGGAGTACCAGATATTACAGTAGAAGGAAATACAAATACGTGGACTGTGAATAAAACATTAAAAGTGATTGTAAATAGTAGTGATGAACTGGATAGTCAACCATATTCCTTTGATGGAGGAAGTACTTGGCAAAGTAGTAATACAAAAGTATTTACAAAGAATCAGACAGTTAATATCTGGGTAAAAGATGGAAATGGAGGAATCCAGAAAAAGACAGTTAGTATTACAAAGATAGATGATACGTATCCAAGTAATATTGTATTAACTAAAACCGGAGTAACAACAAATGGAATGACCATCAATGTCAGTGCAGAACAAAATAAGATGGGAATCAGGGGATATCAGTTTAAGATAGATGGAGGAAGTTATTCAACAGAACAGACAACCTCAATTAAGACATATAGTGGAATGACAAAGAATACAAGTCATACGTTTCAAGTAAAAGTAATCGGAAAGAATGGATTAACAAAAGAGAGTAGTGTATTAACGGTAAAGACGAATCAAATTCCAACACCAACGTATACAGTTAACCCAGGAGCAAGTACATGGTCAACAAGTAAGACCGTAACGATAGATTACTTACAGAATAAACCAAGTAACTTAGTATATGAATATTCAACAAATGGAGGAAGTAGTTGGACTTCAGTTACAACGAGAACGAAGGCAGTGAGTTTTACAGGAAATGGAAGTATCATTGCGAGAGTAAGAGATAATGGGAATAGTAACAATACAGTAACCTCTAGTACCTTTACAGTAACTAGAATTGATAGAACTGCTCCAACAATTCAAATTAAATCTTATAATCCGGCAAGTCCAAATGGTTCTAGTGGATATTATTATTCTAATATTACAACAACTGTACAATATGCAGATTCAGACTCAGGTGTTGCTGGATTTGAATATGCTTTAAGTACTAATGGAGGAAGTAGTTATGGAGGTTGGAGTAGTTTACAAACAGGAACAACCTTTACGATTTCTACGGAAGGAACGAATGTAAGAGTCAGAGTCAGAGCCAAAGATAAAGTTGGAAATTATTCTGGTGTTGCCCAAACGTCTGTATTTAAGATTGATAAAGGCTCTCCAACTTATACTTCTGCTGAATATAAAAATGTAACTTCAACGGGATATGATGTTTATATCTATGGAGTGACTGATAATGGAAGTGGAGTGAATCGTGTTCAATTTCCATCGTGGTCTCAATTAGGAGGTCAGGATGATATTCAAAGTGCTTGGAATACAAATAGCGCTGCATCAGGAACAAATCTTGGTGGTGGAACATGGAAATATCATGTGAATATTGCTAGCCATTATAATGAAGGCGGAAGATATACAACTCATATTTATATGTATGATAATTTAGGAAAATCTAAAGGAATGGCTTTAGGAAATGTTCAAGTACCACAAGCTAATTTAATAGGGCATGGATATACAGATAGTAATGAATCATTTAATGGAAATCGTAGTATTGGAATTGGTCCTGATGTCTATGTGAATGGAACCTATGAATTTGATGCAGCACCAACGAAATCAATTTCGATGGCATCAAGAGGAGAGAGATTATTTGATAATACATGTATGTGGTCTATGACAAATAGTTGGATTCTTGCAGAAAACCATGGAGGTCCAGTCGGAAATAGTCAAGCTGGTATTGGGCTTTCTCTTGGTACCAATGGCGCAATTATGGTTGCCCATCGAGATGGATATTATACTTGTTTACTTTCTTATAGTGCTAATTTAAGTGGTACTCGCAAATATCGCGTTGTGATTCAAAATAATGTTCCATATCTTTATATTAATAATCAATTAGTAGCAAGTGGAATCGCCCCAGGAGATAATATTTCAAGATTATATTTTGGTGGTAGTGTTGGATATGGAGCATACAATGGTAACTTTGTAGGAACTGCTAATAATTTCCATTTATATAACAATGCGAGAAGATAATGGATAAAATTTAAGAATATAAAATAATAAAAATAGGAAGAACTTTATTTTCTTCCTATTTTATGTTATTCTAAACTTAGATAGATACTAAGGTGATTACATGAGAAGTACAATAGATGTGTTAACACAATTACAAAAAGAAATGATTCTTTATTCTATTAATTTGGAAAAGGCAGTTGATTTAGAAGATAAACCATCTGTTTTGTACTATGATGTTTTACTGGAATTTACCATGAAACAAATCGAGCAAATTTATCGCAAATTTGTAGAAGAAGAGCGCCAAGTAATTACTCCGTTTTGTCATCAAATTGCGAAAGGGCTTTTAGAAAGAGAGGCCCATTTACAAAAAGAAGATTATTATTCTTTTTTGAATTTATTTATCAATGAGCTTTGTTCAAAATATGGAATTTCTAATTATAAAATGATTTTAGATGAAGAAGATAATTTTGGACATGTAACCAATGAACAAGAACAATATCAAATTTATTTACCAAAAAAACATTTAAAAGATATTAATATTCGTTTTAATTTAGAAACTATCTTCTTAATGGTTTTAAAAATGAGACAATGTGAATTAAAAAAGCATACTTGTAATCATTGTTATACTGTATTAAAAAAAGAAAAGATAAATACAATCAAAAATCATTTTCCTTATCTTTTATATGATTTTGACTTTTATGAAGATTCTTCTTTAGAATTATATATGAATTTAGAGTTTTTCTTGTTTGTTGATTCGATTTCTCTCACAAAGAGAAAAGAATTAGAGCGAGAAATGAAAAGAAAAATGGAAAAGTCGAAATGGAAATTAACAGAATCTCACTTTAAAAATTTCACTTCTTCTTTTCAATTCAATAGTTATGATTTGTTATTTGAAGAGGAAATTGTGAATCATCCAGAATTTTTAGAAAAAGAGATTTTTCAATTGGAATATCAATTAAAGGGAAAAAGAAGGACACTTCTAGATATCTTTTTATCACGTTCTAAGTTACAAAAATTATTGGAACATAAAAATATGAAGCAAGAAGAATTAGATAAAGCAAAAGCGAAAATAGAAATCTATGATGACTTTATTTTTAAAAGTGATTATCCATTCCAGCAAGTAGGAGATGTGATTTTATTTTTATTTACTTCATTTCTATTAGATAAAGACAAAAGAATCGATGATTCTATCTTTGGACTCCTATTGATGAAATATCAACATATGATTGCAATTGAGTGGCATCGTGCTCAAGAAGAGTATGTTACTTATCGTAATCTTTTAAAAGAAATTGAAAATAAATTATCATTACAAATGAGAAAGAATAAACAACTAGCTTTAAAAAATTATGATCGTTATATGGAAAATGAAAAACAATTTCAAAATCATATGGAATATTTTCAAATATTTCAAGATGAGATGGAACCATATTTTGAACTACTGAATCAAGTTGTTACACTGTAAAATAAAAAAAGAGTAAATAGAACTCTTTTTTTTAAAGTGTAACAATGTTATAATGGAACAAGATAGGAAAGGGGTTTTATCTATGTTAGGAGAAATTATCTCAGTAGAGGAAAATACTGTAATATTAAAATTGGGAATCGATTTGACAAAGTCTCAGAGTATTGTGAATCTATTTGCCTTGATAGAAGATGATGGAAAAAAGATTATTGGAGAAATTACAGATGTAAAGGATGGAAAAGCCTTTGTTCATTTGCTGGGTGAATTAAGTGATGATAAGTTTGTACCAGGTGTCATTCGAAAACCATCTTTTGGGGCAACGGTTAATTTAGTAAGTAAAGAACGTATGCCTTATATTATGAGTGTTGGTGCCTATGAAGAAAATAAACATTTATTATTAGGAAAAAGTGCGGTTTATCAAGATATTGATAT
>JAGZRP010000127.1 GCA_018381595.1 Bacillota bacterium | reverse complement strand
ATTTAATGCAAATATTAAAAAAAATAGAATCAAATATTCTATTTTTTAAACTATGCTTCTTCTTTTTCTTGTTTTTCAGTTGTAAAAATAAGATGGCGATTCATGCGATAATATTGTACTCCACTAATAATCGATAGTACACACGCAATAATTAATAAAAAGTCTGATACTTTTAAATTCCATAATTCAAATGGTAAATTATAAAATAGCGTTAATACAATTCCAACCATCAAACAAGCTGTTTTCCATTTTCCACTCTTAATTGCGGCTACCACTTGTCCTTTGCTACCAGCAATCATTTTAATAGAATTAACAATACTATCTCTGACAATAATCACAACTGTGATTATTGGATGAATGAATCCTTGTGCACATAATATAATTAACACTGAATTCACTAACACTTTATCTGCAATTGCATCGATCATCTTTCCAAAATCTGTAACTAAGTTATATTTTCTAGCAATATATCCATCTAGAAAATCTGTAAGCGATGCAAAAATAAATAATACTCCAGCAATTAAATAACGAATATCTACAACTATTTTTTCTCCGATAAATAATTTATAAATATCAATTCCCATTGCATCAAATGGAAATAATAAAATTCCAATAATGACAAACGCCATAATAATTCTTAGCATGGTTAATTTATTTGGTAAATTCATAGGGCCTCCCTCGTTTGGTTTAATTGATAAACCACATTTTTATCGACAAAATCGTCGTGTTGTACTCTTGAAAAAATATAATACCCAACCAGTAAAACAATCATTGCAATTATAATATATATTACAATTGGGGGAATTAAAAAGTTTCGTTTTCTTTCCAATGTATATGGAGAGGAAATTTTCTTTTTATCCTTCTCTTTTTTTGCTTCTTTTCGAGCTTTCTTAATATCATCCATAGATATTTTTGAAGTATAATCAAATAAATATTCATTAAACTCATCTACCATATCTTCATAATCTAATCCTAAATATTTTGAATAATCTCGAATAAAATATTTTAAATAAAATACATCTTTAAAAGCTTCCATATTACCAGATTCAATATTTTCAATCTGAGCAGGACGCAATTTTAAATCTTCTGCTGCTTCTTCAATTGAAATTCCAATACTCTCTCTGGTTTCTTTCAATCTTTCTCCAATTTCTTTCATTTTTAGTCACCTCTGTAACGCATAAAAAAAATAATATTTTATAAGCCATGTTCTGTTCCTATTTCTAGGCGACAAACATTTATCTATCAATTGCTTGATCCCAAGCCAGATTCTTGATTCTCCAGCTTCTAGGCTCCCCTACCAAATTTTGGGTTTCTCGCTTGCGGGGTTTACCACGTTCCACTTCTTTTATTTCTAAAAGACTTCGTCACTTTGGCACTTTTATACCTAATAAAGTCATATACAAAGTACTTAGACTTCCTCGGAGCCGTTAACATAAATTATGTTACTGTAGGTTATTTTTTCCCTACACACAAACACTACAACCATCACAGATTGTGCGAGCATGGACTTTCCTCTATATTATAAAAATATAGCGTTTGTCAAAATATTATTCTTTTCCGTAAATTATTTTTTCTAAGTTTGATAGTCTTCTTAGTACATCTGCATTAGAAACAGTGGTACTTGCTTCACTACCTGTTTCACTTAACACATCCAATTTCGTTCTAAGACTTCTGTTCTCTTGCTTTAATCTAGCATTTTCTTCGATAATTTCTTTCTGAGTTTTTTTCATATCAGAAACGACTTGTTCATATTCTTCATAATCATGAATAATAATATCCAAAAACTTATCTACTTCTTGTGGACGATACCCACGTGTATCAATTTTGAAGTCTTTTTCTAGAATATCTTTTGTTGTAAGTAAAATTCTATCATTCATAATTCCACCTCTTTATTCAACGTTATTATTTTATCAATAATACAAGATTTTGTCAATGAGACATAGTCTTTACAAATCTGCATTGATTTACTCTGTATACATGATATCAATATCTACATAATTTTCGATTCCGTCAATTTTTCCATTCGCACATAATTGCCATATTTTATAGTTTCCTTGATAATTTGTCTTATCTGTATAGTGAGCAAGCCAAACATCATATTTTGTTGGATACCAGATATTATCTAAGTACGTTTTACTACTATATAACATTCCATCATATCCAGCTTTCTGAATGGTATCTAAAAAAGTTTCAGCCATATTCGTAAGTCCAAAAAAACTAAGATGGTAATCATTAAAATGATCCCATTCCTCCCAGTCAAAAGCAACTGAAAGTTTGATTTTATATGGTTTCAGTTGTTGGATTACCCATTTTGCATCCTTTACAGCACTCTTTGTAGAATTCGCATAAGAATAGAAATAAACGCCTGTATCGATTCCATATTTTTCTGCTTCTTTCATATTCCTTTGAAACTGTTTATCTAAAAAATAGCTCTGATTGGTTCCTAATGTTCCACCAATTCGAACCATCACAAATTCTACTCCAGCTTCTTTTATTTTCTTAAAATCTACTTCTCCCTGCCAACTAGAAATATCAATGCCAATTTTTGTATCCTTTTTCTTATATTTTTTCTTTACATCCTCAAAATAAGTATCATTTGATGAAGATGTCTCTTTTTTCTTTCCTTCTGGTTTTTCAATAACGCGTAAAGTAAAACTCTGCGACTCTCGGTTTCCACTACTATCTATTGCCTCATATTCAAGTGGGTATTCCCCCACAGTATGAATATCGTAGTCTCCTTTTATGATACAAGTAGGTCTATTATCATAGTTATCTCCACATAAAATGGCTTTTGTGAGATTGATTTCACTATCTTTATAAACGGTATACGACTTTCCAAGCCATATCATAGGTTCCACTGTATCAACAATTTCTACTTGATACGTATAAGAAACTTTAATATGGTCGTCATTCACAAATTCAAAAGTTACATCCTGTTTTCCTAGCTTAGTAGATGGTATCCAATCATCATGAACAATCGTTCCATTGATTTTTTCAATATAATCGGAAACCCTTTTTTTACTAGCAAATTCCAAAGTTCTATCTTTTTTTAATGTCACTTCTATTTTGGCTGTTCGAATACGATACCAATGATATCCTTGAAACAAAAGAAGTCCTATTAAGAAAACAAGAACAATCCCAATCAAAATAAACACAATAGTCCTTTTATGAATTCCCTTTTCTTTTATTATCATGCAACTAAAAGCCTCTTTCTTTACAGAGTATACTAATTTCTTCCGCTGAAAGTCCTTTCATAAAACATGCACTTTCTTCGACCGAATGATTTTCAATCAATAAATAATGAACTCCCAATCGTTTGATTCTCTTTCCAAGTTTGGTATTTTTTTTATTTTCCTCTGCAATCATTGCCATATATAAAACCAAAAATACGAATGTTGCTTTACGACCATATTTTTGACCAAAGGATTCTATATAAATAACATCTTTTTCTCGAATTTCTTTTTTCGTAAATTGATAAATAGAAACGAAGTCATCATAAATTTCCTCTCTATCAAATACTTCACTTAATTCTTTTAATACTTGAAAACACTGAATATCAGTAGGAGCTTTCTTTTCTAATTTTTCATTTACATAATAAACACAAAAATCATCGAATTTTCCTGGACCAAATTCAAGTCTTCTTCCATTGGGTAAATCGATTTTTGTAATCATTTTCTCACCATCTTTACTCTAAGAAAAGTATAACATACTTTCTTAGATAATAAAAAAAGAAATGATTTTTTATTTCTTTTTTGTACAAGCATATCCATATGAACTATCACTGTTAATAACATGAATGACATTGCTTTTATTTTTAATTACTTTAATTTTCTTGGTTTGATCTACTTTATTATGAATCCCAGATTCTGTTTTATCGGTAATTTCAAGACGAAGTTTCCATGATTCAATAGAATGTCCATTGTCATAAGAAGAATTA
>JAGZRP010000126.1 GCA_018381595.1 Bacillota bacterium | reverse complement strand
ATATGATAAATATAGATTATACATTAGAACCAGGAAGAACATTAGAAGAAAAAAGAGCTGTTGAAAAACATAAACCTGTGATTGCAATTATAACACCGGCATGGAATCCTAGTGATAAGATATTTCAACTTGCAAATTGTGTTTTAAATCAAACATATCCTTATTTTGAATGGATTATTGTAGATGATGGTTCTACTGATAAAAAGAGTTTGTCTCGTTTAAAACAAGTTGAAGAAATGGATGACAGAATCCAAGTATTACATAAAAAAAATGCAGGTCCTGCAAAAGCTCGAGATTATGGTGTAAATCATACCAGTAAAGAGGTTCAATACATTGTTTTAATCGATGATGACGACTTAATGGATAAGACCTTTTTAGAAACTTCATATTATTCTATGAATGTTTATCCAAAAGCAAGTTGGTGTTATGCAGATAGTATCAATTTTGGTTATGAAGAAAATACTTGGAACAAATTCTTTTCTAGCAAACGTATGAAACATGAAAATATTTTAGTGTCTCATGCCATGATTAAAAAAGAAGACTATTTATCTGTAAATGGTTATGAATTAGAAGGAAAAGGATTATACGAAGATTGGATATTTTGGCTAAAATTATTAGAACAAAAGAAATTTCCAATTCATATGAGTTATTATGGATTTTGGTATCGTAGAGGAAATACAGGACAACGTAGTATGGCATCAGAAATGCATAAAGATAATTATGCAATGGTAAAAGAATATGCAAAAAAGTTAAAAGAACCGGTCAAGGCAATTGAATTTCCAAGAGAAAATTATGATTGGGAAGGTGTAACAGAATCTATTGATACTGTTGTTGTTCCAAATTATAAAAAGGATAAGAAAACGAATATTTTAATTATGATTCCATGGATGGTATTAGGTGGAGCAGATAAATTTAACTTAGACTTTATTGAATTAATTGATAGAACAAAATATCGAATTACGATTTTATCTATGCAACCTACTTCATATGCTTGGCGTCAAAAATATGATGAAATCTGTGATGATGTATTTGACTTATCAAGTTTTTTAGATAGAAGATATTGGTTAGCATTTATTAATTACATAATAGCTTCTAGAAAAACAGATATTATTTTTAATACCAATAGTCAAGCAGGATATGCTATGTTACCTTATCTACATGCGAAATATCCAAGTTTACCTATTTTAGATTATATTCATATGGAAGAATGGTATAATCGTCATGGTGGATATTCTAGGGATTCTGCTGCAGTAGGTTCTGTCATCGATAAGACACTTTTCTGTAATCAAAACAGTGAAAGAATTTTAGTGGATTATTTTAAAAGAGATCCTAAATCAGTTGATACTGTGTATATTGGAGTTGATGCAGACAAATTTGATCCTTCTAAATATAATAAAGAAGAATTAATTGAAAAGTATCATGTTCCAACAGATAAAACAATTATTTCATTAATTGCTCGTATCGACTATCAAAAAAGACCATTTTTATTAATGAAAATTATTGAAAAAACCGTAGCGGTAAAAAAAGATGTACTATTCTTAATCGCTGGAGATGGTCCATTACTTCCTGATATTCAAAAGATTGCCCACCAAAAAGGTTTAGATAAGTATGTAAGATTTTTAGGAAAAACAGATAAACCGGATGAATTATATGCGATTAGTGATATGACTTTAAACTGTTCTATTAAAGAAGGGTTAGCACTTACTGCTTATGAGTCATTATCTATGGGTGTTCCAGTGGTATCTTGTGATGTTGGAGGACAAAAAGAACTTATTAATGAAAAAACAGGTGTCATTGTACCATGTTTACAGAGTGAAGAAGATATTTTTGACTTCAATTATTCTGAGGAAGATATTCAAAACTATGTGGATGGAATTTTAAAAGTTTCAAATAATATAGATAGTTATAAAAAAGCTTGTCGTAAACGTATTTTAGATGGATTTACTATCAATAATATGGCAATCAATATGCAAAAGGAACTTGAGAAATTAGAAAAGTTAAAGAAAAGTAAGACAACCGACTTAACAAAATATATAGATATTACAAAAGAATTAATTAATTTCTTCTTCCTTGCTGATAAAGGACAATATCAATGGTTAGTTACAAAATATAATCGTGATGTTTACGGAAAAGATAAAGCAGATGAACAACTTTCCAGAAAAGAATTATTATTGATGAAAGGTCAACATCTTGCTGCGAAATTACATATTCCAGAAGAAGCAGAGTTGTGTTTCCGATTCTTCTATGAAATTGCTCGTCAAATCAAACATTTCTTTGAAGCAATCATTATGGTTCCAGTTTTACTTGTAAAATTATTCTTTAAATTTATAGCACTTGAGTATCGACGTATCAAAAGAATTTTAAAAAGAAAGCTAGGTGGCAACTAATGGGAGTGTTTCAGCGCTTACATCAATATCATGAATTTTTAATGACAAACATTCATAAAGAAATTCGTGGAAAATATAAAAAATCATTTTTAGGAATTCTTTGGTCATTTCTAAATCCATTATTAATGTTAATGGTATATGCGATTATTTATCCAATTATTTTGAAATCACCAGAGAAGAATTATACTATGTTTTTAATGACTGCATTGATTCCTTGGAACTTTTTTACAGCTTGTATTACCCAAGGAACGTCTGTAATTATTGCCAATGGAAATATTTTGAAAAAAGTTTATTTTCCAAGAGAAATTTTACCAATTTCAACGGTTACAAGTGGGCTTGTTAATTTCTTAATCTCATGTATTATTATTTGCATCTTCTTGATTTTTTCAGGAATTGGATTTAGTAAATACTTAATTTTCTTCCCACTTTATGTTTTTATTGAATATATCTTGATTTTGGGAATTGTATTTATTTTATCTGCAATTACTGTTTATTTAAGGGATTTGGAGCATATCGTTGGAGTTGTGATTCAAGTATTATTCTTTGGAACACCAATTGTATATTCGTTGAGTGCAATTCCTGCTGGATTTTCTTGGGTATTTAAGTTAAATCCGATGTCCTATATTGTTCAGGGATTTAGAGATATTTTATATTATCAAAAAATGCCTGATTTAGCTGGACTTGCTTTAATTACTGCATTTAGTTTTATATTATTGTTTGTTGGATATCATATTTTTAGTAAATTGCAACGTAAATTTGCAGAAGAGTTATAATTAGAAAGTGTATTAGAGGTGTGTTATGGATACATTATATATTGTGATTCCTTGTTACAATGAGGAAGAAGTTTTACCAGAAACAGCAAAATGTTTAAAAGAAAAAATGGAAACATTGATGAAAAATAAAATGATTTCTAAAAATTCTAGAGTTATTTTTGTCAATGATGGTTCCAAGGATAAAACGTGGGAAATGATTCAAGAATATCATCAAAAAGATTCTTTATATGGGGGTATTAATCTATCACGTAATAAAGGGCATCAAAATGCTTTATTAGCAGGATTAATGACTGTTAAAGATGATGCAGATATGATTATATCTATGGATGCAGATTTACAAGATGATATCAATGTAGTAGACAAATTTGTAGAAGAATATAAAAAGGGAAATGATATCGTTTATGGAGTTCGTTCTTCAAGAAAGACAGATACATTTTTCAAACGTAATACTGCGTTAGCATTTTATAAGCTAATGTCATGGATGGGGGTAGAAACAGTCTATAACCATGCAGATTATCGTTTAATGAGCAGAAGAGCGGTAAATGAACTTGCTAACTTCAAAGAAGTTAATTTATTTCTTAGAGGATTAATGCCACTTGTTGGTTTTCAAACATCTGTTGTTGAATATGAACGTAGTGAACGATTTGCAGGAGAAAGTAAGTATCCACTAAAGAAAATGCTTGCATTTGCAATAGATGGTATAACTTCTTTTAGTATTAAGCCAATAAGAATAATTTCGGTTTTAGGATTTTCTATATTTTTTATAAGCTTAATTGCATTAA
>JAGZRP010000125.1 GCA_018381595.1 Bacillota bacterium | reverse complement strand
TTCTTTTTGTGTCTCTTCCATTTATATCACCTGCCTTTTATTATATCTCAATCTGATAAAATAGTAAATAAGATTTAGAGAAACAAAAAAATATGGTATAATGGATTTTGGTGAAGTGCATGACAAAATATAAACAAGGTGATATCGTAAAAGGTACAATAACTGGAATTGAAAGTTATGGAGCATTTGTTTCTTTAGAAGAATACTATACTGGTTTGATACACATATCAGAGCTTTCTTATGGATTTGTAAAAGATGTGAATGACTTCTTTAAAATCGGGGATACTATTTTTGTTGAGATTATGGAAGTAGATGAAGAAACATTCCAATGCAAGCTAAGTATTAAAAATATCGATTACAAAGAAAAACATGCCACAGTGAAAAAAAGAAGAATTATTGAAACCCCACATGGTTTTAATACATTAGAAACCCTTCTACCACAATGGATTGATGAAAGTTTAAAAAAACAAAAATAATTTCTAATTTTTGTTGACAAACATTTTAACATCTGGTATATTTAGTAATGTCCGATGCAATAAACGGGCGATTAGCTCAGTTGGTTAGAGCACCTGCCTTACAAGCAGGGGGTCATAGGTTCGAGTCCTATATCGCCCACCATGCCGAAATAGCTCAATTGGTAGAGCAACTGACTTGTAATCAGTAGGTTACGGGTTCAATTCCTGTTTTCGGCACCATTTTTTTTGGATGGGTAGCGAAGAGGCTAAACGCGGCAGACTGTAAATCTGTTCCTTCGGGTTCGGAGGTTCGAATCCTTCTCCATCCACCACTTTTATTGCCTCGTAGCCAAGCGGTAAGGCACCACACTTTGACTGTGGCATGCGCTAGTTCGAATCTAGCCGAGGCAGCCACTTATTTTTTATAATTTTGTTCCGCTAGCTCAGCCGGTAGAGCATTTGACTTTTAATCAAAGGGTCTGGAGTTCGAATCTCCAGCGGGACACCAAATAGTCATTAAAGTAACAATATGAAGTTGTTGCTTTTTTTGTCGATAAAATATTTAAAAAAAATAGGAATTAATATTCCTATTTTTCTAACTTCTCTGCGATTTTTGCAATTTGTTTACGTAATTCAATAATTTCTTGTTCTAACTTATCATAGTCTACACTAGGTTGTTCTTCTAATTTTTGAATTTCTGGAGCCTTATAATTTTCTAAATCAATTCCTTGAATTGGCTCTAACTTATCTAAATCCTCTAATTTTGAAGTTTCCGTTTGTTTATCGTTTTCTACTGATTTTTTCTTTTTTCCTAAGAAATGAAATCCATGATGTTCTGCTTCCTTTTCTCCAAATGGATTCATTGGTACAAATTCACGGCTTGCTAAAGTTTCAGAAACAAGCGGAGTATCTAGTTGATAATCACGAGTAATTGTTTCTTTTAATTCAAAGTCTGAATTCTTATTTGATAACTTAGTTGGGACAGAAATTTCATCTAAGTCTTCAGGAATTTCTGCAAACGATTCTGGAATTGCTTCCCCTTCAAATAACGCTTTCGAAAATTCTTCAGGTACCTCTGATTTCACTTCAGGTACTTCTAAAAAAGCATCACTTGGAATTTCTGGACCTTCTACAATTTCTTCAAATGTTTCATATTCATTAAAATCAACAATACGAGATGGCTCCAACATTGGCATATTCTTATATGCTTCTTCTTCTTTTCTTTTTTCTTCTATTTCTCTTTGGCGTTTTTCTTCCTCTTCTTTTAGTACATCAAATTGATACTTGGTAGTAAGAGAAGGATCTTTATCTTCTTCTACTTCAATTTTTACTTCGTCTTCTTTTAAATTATAAACTCTCAGTAAATTTGTTGAACTAATTGGAAGTTTAAACGGTTTTGTTCCTTCAATTTCCATCCCATTTAAAGAAGATAAGTCTAAATCTTTTACAGAAGAAGGTTGTACAAGTTTATTTTCGCGGATCATTTTTCTCATCAAATCTTTAAAAATTAACCAATTGTGTTCTTCTAAGCACTTCCCTACATTATCATGAATCATTGTTACATAAGATGTCTGATAAGATTTTTCATCAATATCTCCTAATGTATAAATAAAGTATTGGATTCCTCCATCTTCAAAATAACGAATTCCATCTACAGTTAACTCATTTGCATTTTCTTTTACAATAACCTTCCCCATTTTATCCTCCTTATTGATTCTTTTTATTCTATATTTCATTATATATAATTTCTCATGAATTTTCAAGTAGTTATCTATGTTTATTTTTTATTTTATAGTATAATAAAAGTTACTGGAGGAATTCCTATGTTGAAGAAAACAATTAATTCAGCATCCTATTTTATTTCTGGAGTATTATTTTTAATAGGTGGATTTTTATTTATCTTTAAATCAAATTTAGTGATTCAATTGTTTATCTATTTACTTTGCTTAGGAATTTTAATAGATGCAGGTCTACAATGTATTTTTATTTTAACAAAGAAGAAAAGTAAAAAAGAAATTATTCATGCTTTATTACAATCAATTTTTGATGTTTCTTTTGCCATGCTTATCTATATTTATCCCAACTTTATTAAAGGAAGTTTATCTATCATCTTTGGTCTTTATTTATTGGTATATGCTGCAATTGATGTGATTAATTATTGTATTTATAAATATAATGAAATTAAAGGGAGATTAACCATTTTTCTATCAGCTTGGGTAAAAATTATTTTATCGTGCTTTTTAATGTTTCATCCAACTGCTAAATTTAGATATGTAGAAATTATTTTTGGTATTTATTTTTTGTGTTACGGAATTAGTCAAATAAATAGCTTTATTTCTGAAGTACTTCCTTCTAAAATAAAACGTAAAATTAGAATTCCTCTCCCTATTTTAATTGCTGCCTTTATTCCAAAGCGATTAATTACTCTTATTAATGAATTGTTAGAAGTAGATAAAAAGTCTGATTTATTGGATGTTCAAAAAGAAAAAGATTCTGGCAATATTGATATTGAAGTGATTCTCCATTTAGCAAAAAGTGGTTCTGCTGCATTTGGTCATATCG
The DNA here is from genome assembly GCA_018381595.1 of Bacillota bacterium. Classification (GTDB taxonomy): domain Bacteria; phylum Bacillota_I; class Bacilli_A; order RF39; family UBA660; genus UMGS2016. The sequence goes on along the minus strand of JAGZRP010000125.1, from coordinate 963 downwards.
AGGTTGCATTTGAAGGAAAAATTTACTCCTATGGTAATTACGATATGCACTCTAGAAAATTATTTGATGCGATTGGCGATGGTGTTATCTGTATAGCTGACCGTGATAAATATATTGATTACGCAATCAAAAACAAGAAAAGATATTTAGTGATATTTGGTTTAAGTCTAACTGAAAAAGAAAAAGAAACTGTTCGAGAACGTATCCATAAACTCGTAACTGAAAGTACGAAAGATTACTATCCTGATTTACAATTAGCAGAAATGGCAGAACTTCCTAGTGGTGAGTATCACGACATGTCTAGTGAAATTTATAAATATGCGAATGGAACGTTTAAAAAAATCATTCATGGTCGTCGTAAAAAGTTCTTTGTATTAAGTACGAATTGTGCAGGCCTTGTCGAAACCATATTAAATGGTGTTGGTCTAGATCTACTAGAATTGAATGGTATTTTAGCACCAGGTAGTTACTATGATTATTTAAATAGTGAGTTTTTGAAAAAGAATAGTAAAGTCATTTCAAGAAAGGTCTATACCGGAAAATAATTCTTCCACAAAAATGGAAGGATTTTTTTGTGGTATCAATAAATAAATATGGTTTTTAGTGCGGGTCAGTGCAACATAAAATAATCTTCGCTCCTCTTCTATATCTATTTTTAAACTAGTACTTGGGAATCCATATTTTCCTTCTTTCAAATTCAATAATACAACTTCATCATAGCCTAGTCCTTTAGACTGATGAATTGTCAAAAAATCAATTTGGATACTTCTCGGTTTCTTATCTAACAATTGTTTTAATTGCTTTGTTTGAAAAATTTGAAAGTCAAATTGATATCTTCCTAAAATTAATATCTTTCTATTTTCTTTTGTATGAAATAAGTTAGTGAACAAACCTTCTAATTTGTTTAATACATCTATGGTCTCTTCCTTGTAATAAATAAAAACTATTGGTTTATCTAAATGC
>JAGZRP010000124.1 GCA_018381595.1 Bacillota bacterium | reverse complement strand
AGTAGAACCAATAATCAAGTTATGATATTCCGAATTATCAACCCACATTCCTTTTTTATTATTAATTAATGGAATTCCTCCATAAGGGATTTCTTCGTCTTTTGGGTTGATTTTCTTTAGTTCTTTTTTCATTTCTTCTTCTGTTAACCAACGAGCATATCCACTTTTTTCTTTTTTTCCAACTGCAATTCCTACCCCTTTTTCTCTATCAAAAAAGCGATCTTTTACACTAGATACACTAATAATTAATGCTAATGTATAAAATACCATAGTTGGTGCGAAATACTCCTTAGAAAACGCTGGAAGCGGGTTAAATCCACTTAATGTATTTTCACCTAAAAACGATACAATATTACATACTCCAATTGCCACTAAATATAATAAACAAAAACAATATATAATAAATATTTTGATGTCATTTTTATCTGCTCTAAACTTTAATTTCATATAAAACCTCCGGTTTTTTCTATTGATTAATATACTAATAATATCATAACACAAAAAAGAAAAAATGGAACACTTATTCCAAGAATAATATCCCATTTTTTATCTTTTCTAATCTTGCATAATTGGTATATATTTTTTACCTTCTAATTGATATAAAGTAAACTTAGGTTCTCCTCTACTAAAAGGAACATCTTCAACAATAAATTCATACTTTCCATCATCTTTAAAATCGAAAAGTGCAATGATATCATAATACGGAAGAATCATACTCGCTTCTTTCGATTCAAATCTTTCTTTTACAACTTGAATCTTTCCATTATTTTCATAAAAAATAATCGAAAATGCTTTATCTTTGATATCTGAGTTTCTAAAATTACTTGCGACATATAGTTTTTCTTTTTCGCCATCTCCATCGACATCTGTATGATACATTTTATTCACGTTTAAATTCGCGTAGTTGTGAAGGGAAATTCCATTCTCTTCTAAATAGTCTGTTAAATAAGCCTGTCCTTCATTATCAATAGGTTCTACTTCGTCTTGATAGACTTTCATATTACTTTTTGAATAGTAGGCAAAAAGAATTCCTTCATAATCTACCGAATCATTATTTCTGTCGAAAAGATACCATTTTCCTTGATAAAAAGAAAGAGAATAATTTCCTAAATATTGTTGATTGGTATAACATTCATATCGATTAAATCCAATTTTTTTAGCGGTATCTTTCATGACATCCCATTTTCCATCTTCGTATTGCCACTTAACATTAGAACCAACAATTAAATAAGTAATATATTCATTTTCTTTATCCTTATTTCCTAACGGGATAAAAACAAAGACGACTAACAAATAAAGTACAAATACAATTCCTAAAATAATAAATGACTTTTTGCTGCGCATTTTCTTTAAATCTTTGTTCATAAATATCCCTCCTTATTTAAAGCATTTGATAGCCCTAATTGTACTCCAATCTTGAGTTCCTCCAGTAAAAGCACTCCATTTAGGGAATTGTTCTGTAATATTCACGGATGTTTCTATAGAACTGGTTGGCCATCCACTATCGTAGATATAAAGTTCTCCATTTTCAACGCGATCCACTGGTACCCAGTGACCACCATTACTAACATTTAAGATAGGCATACATCCTTCTCCAACCATTTTACTTACTTGACCAATAATCGTTGCTTTGTTTCCGCTCACAGAAACTTCACTTGCACTATGTTCCTCTTTTGTAACGTATTTGAAAGAACAAGTACCTGTCCAATAGGCCTCTGATGTAAAACAATTTCCTTTTTTCATTCCTTCAATACATGATTGAAGTGTTAAATCTTTCATTCCTGGGGCAAGTGGGAATTTTGCCCTAGCGATATGGATACAGAATGAAGAAGCAAGACAACCAACTCGGTTTGCTGTTGCACTCGCCCCATAACGAGGTGAACCAAGATATAGAGACATTGGAAGATCATATTGCTTCCAACTTGCAAATGATCCTGCAGATGCTCCTCCAGTACAGCTTGAAACGATTTCTCTTCCTGATGGATATCCCTTCTTTAAAATTTCTAATACATTTTTCCCATTAGTGGCTAAATTATTCCATTCTGTCTGTTCCGGTTGCATATAATTGGTATTCACAATATTACTATTCGCGTCTACCCAAACTTGTCCTCGCGTTTCATTGACTAAGTTTCTCAATTTACTGTCTTGCGGAAGTGGTTGTCTCGACCAATTTTTGGAAGCATTGTATCCACTATGAATCGTAGTCCCTTCTCCTCCTGCATTATCAGACCAACAACCTTTATCCGGATCACAATATGCATGATCATTGGTACAAGCTCTTAATTGTAATATCCAATCATCGCCTTCTTTTTCAATTTTACCAATTCCCAATGCATAATTCATAGCTTTTCCACGAACTAGGGAATAACTTCTAGCTGCAATTGCTTGTGTTTTGACAGCTTCATCAGGAGCACTTCCATTTTCTTGCCAAGTAACCCCTAAAATATATTTTTCAAAATCAACTAATTCCTCACCAGCTACTGGTCCAGAAGCATCACACTCAAGTAATCTTACTTTTAAATTGGAAACCGAAACTTGTCCTGGTACATTATAGCTACAAACACCTGTTCCAGAATCTACTTTTTCTCCAAAGCCATTTGCATAAGCATTATATAAATCTCTATTTGCATATATATAATCTATCATTTGCATGTAAAATCTCTCTTTTGCTGCTGGTGCATTAGGAATATTCATGTCTACAGATTCTAATTTTTCCTCAATATAGTTTTCCCGTAACCATTTTTTATAATCTTCTTCTGATTTTAATTTCCCGTCTTCTACCATGCCATCCATTAATTTCACAGCATCTTTACGCAATTTTTTATAACTTTCTTCATCTTCACTGTTTGCGCAAGAAAATCCGCTATCCGGCTTAGTATCTTTTTCTTCTGTATTTTCTTTTTCTTCTTTCTTTTCGTTTTCTGCACTTTCATCTAATTTACAATTTCCACCAATATTCATATTCTGGTTGATAAATGTTGCAGATAAGACAAGAGGGACATCAATAATGACGCCCTTTTTTTCAAATGATTCATATCTACCTTGGATTACATCATAAAAAACTTCTTCGTTTGTCCCCCAATATCCAGTTACAAGTGTATTTCCTAATCGTTCAAAAAATCCAGAAACTCCATTTGCCATACTTTCAAGGGCATTCATTCCTGCATCAATAACAATTACAGGAATCATTATAATCATAAAAATGAGGAATGGGATAAAAAGTCCTGCCGCAGCTGCACCAATTACTAAAAATATTTTCTTGATAGGACTACCTTGCCCACCTTGATTGAAAATACCAAATAGTTTATTCACTTTTTATCACCACCACTCATACTGATTTTCTTAAATTATAGTCCTCCACCAGAACCAAATGAATCTAGTTCTTGTTCGGAAGCAATAATATTGATACGCATTCTTCTACTTCCACAAACAAATAATGCTTCTCCTTGGTTGTATTTTTTAATACTATCCATTTCATTATCATTTAAATCAATTAATTTTGATAAATCTTCTACTGCTTGTTTCTTAAGTCCCATAACGATGTAATAAGATGCGTTATCAAAAATAGCTTTTCCGTGAACGATAACACGTGGGTCACTGAAATCACTAGGTTGTTGTGTAATGATAATCGTTCCCGTGTTGTATTTACGTGCACGTCTTTGAATTTGAGCCAAGAATTCAGCTCCCATTTCATTATTACCACTTAATAATACGTGTGCTTCATCTACACATAATACGGTATTGACGCTTTTATCTAATGTCATACCCCATGCATATTTTAAAATGTTGAAAAATAATGCATTACGAATATTAGTATCTGTATTCATTAATTCACGAATGTTGAAGACAACAAAATCACTTTTTGGTTGAATTGTTGTATGACCATCAAAATAGAAACGTAATTCTCGTACAATTGGACGAATTTTCATTTCCAAATATTCCATAATATCTCGTTCACGCGTTTTTTCAGGCATTGCATTTAAACGTCCACGAATTGTTAAATAAACATCTTTAAACGTTGGATAATCTTTTGATTTGAATCTCG
>JAGZRP010000123.1 GCA_018381595.1 Bacillota bacterium | reverse complement strand
ACAAATACCAAAAATACCACCCATTGTTTGTTCAATAATTTCTGATATTGGTAACGTTTTTCCAAGGAATGCGCCAAATCCTAAATATAAGATTAAAGTACAAATGGTTGCTACAATCATCATCAAAACAGTAAAGATATATTTACTTTTTACAATCTGACTACGTGTTACAGGAAAAGATGACATATATCCGTCCCAATGATTATATTCATCATAATTAAATGTTGTAATACAAGTCATAATTGCAATAAATGGAAGAATAAATGTAAATGAAAATGCATGATCACTGGATAGTGACATCATCAAAAATACAATTGCAAATAACAGTAAAGTTTTTAAATTTTGTCGTTCAAACAAGAAATCTTTTATAATTAATCCTTTCATGCTTCTTCTCCTTTCACATATAAAAGCATAATATCTTCTAATGTTGCTTTATCAATTACAAGATTAGAATACTTCTTTTTCATCTCACTACGATGATCGGTTAATATTTCATAATCATAACGATTCTTCTTTACTCTCAATATATCTTTTTTATCCATCTTTTGATAGTCTTCTTCACTACATTTGATTAATCCATATTGTTCTAATAATTCATCTTTGTCTTTGGAAAAAATAAGATTTCCGTGTTCGATAAATGCAATATAATCTGCAATGTGTTCTAAATCACTTGTGATATGAGTTGAAAATAAAATACTATTTGTTTCATCTTGAATAAATTCTAAAAACAAGTCTAATACTTCATTTCGAATCACTGGATCTAGTCCACTCGTTGGTTCATCTAAAATCAATAGTTTTGGATGATGAGAAAGAGCTGTTACTATTTCCACTTTCTTTTTCATTCCTTTAGATAATTGTTTTAACATTTTATCTTTTGGAATTCCAAATTCTTTTAATTTTTCAAAAAAATATGTTTCATCCCAATTATGATAAATAGATTTCATAATTGAATGAATATCTTTTACTTTTAAAATTTCAGCAAAAAACATATCATCTAAAACAACTCCAATTTGCTCTTTTACTTCTTTTTCATATTCATTTGCATCTTTTCCAAAAATACAAATTTCTCCCTTTGAAATATGGATGCTATTTAAAATACTTTTAATCAAAGTAGTCTTCCCCGCTCCATTTTCTCCAATCAATCCAACAATACTTCCTGTCGGAACAATAAAATTCATATTTTTCATTTCAAAACCAGGGTATATTTTTTCTAATCCTTTTACTTCAATACTATTTTCCATGTTTTTCCTCCTCATATAAATAGTTTAAAATTTCAGTTAATTCTTCTTTAGAAATTTCATAAACGGTTGATAGATGAACCACATCCGTTATTTTTTCTTCTATTTTTTTCATGATTTCTTCTCTTAACAGTGAATTACTCTTTGCTTTTACAAAACATCCTTTCCCAGGAATTGTTTCTATAAAACCTTTGTGTTCTAACTCTTCATAAGCACGTTTTGTTGTAATCACACTAATATGTAAATCTTTCGCAAGCGATCGAATGGAAGGAAGCATTTCTCCTCCAGTAATATCACCTTTCAGAATCATATTTTTGATATTTTCTTCTATCTGCTCATAAATTGGAACATCACTTTGATTACTAATGATTATTTGCAAACACATCACCTCTGTACATATACAGTATATACAGTTAAATTAATTTTGTCAATGAAAAATAAAAAAAGTTAAAATAATTTAACTTTTTTTACTTCGTTTTTACCAATTCTTTTGAATTTTGATTGACATAGCCATCATTCCCAACTAAACTTCTTGCATAGTTTTCTAAACTGTTTTCTTGTGCGGAATCAGTATTTACTAATTTTATTTTGTCAGCATTTGTTAAAATATAGGTTCCATCTTCTAATTGAATTTGTATTTTATCATCTTCATAATCTCTCCATTTTTTTATAGCAACAATCGTTGCGCCATTATCAGATAAAATAATTGCATTATCATATGAAAAATTTAAATCTAATAAATTTTTGTTCCAACTAGAATTCTTAATAGATAATTCAATACCCTGTAATTCATTATAATTCATAATATTTTCACTATCATTCGTAAGTTGTTTCACATAATCCATTAATTCTTCATTCGAATTAGAGTTTAGTAGTTGCGTTTGATGTGTACTCGTTAAAATGCGCAATCCATCATCTGTTACAATTTGAACTTGTGTTCCATCATAATCAGCATACTCTTTAATTCCGGCAATAGATACTACTTCATCGTTTATCTCTACAATTGCATTAAAATTTTTGTTAAAATCGATGAGTTCTTTGTTTCCGCAGCCTACCAAAGTAATACTAGAAAGCACTCCAGTTGCTAACATCACTAAACATTTATGTTTTATTTGTAATTTTTTATATTTCATAATATCCCCCTCATAAACGCAAAAATATAATATCATTTTTTTAGATTTTTGTAAATTTGCAGATTATGATTCTATTTTTTCAAATACAGATGCGGGTTGTCCACAAATAGGACAACGGTAATCATCTGGTAATGTATCACCTTCATATACATAACCACAAACTTTACATTTCCATTTTATTTTTGTTGTCTTCTCTAATTTTTCTTCTTGAAAACTTGGTGCATTTTTTGGGGTTGTACCTTTTTTTACTGCTTGATAATATTGATAAGTCATTGTTGGTATATTATTTAGTACTTCTGTTTCCACAACTTCTCCAATAAACATCATATGTGTTCCAACATCTATTGTTTGAATCACGCGACATGCAAAGCGTGCATTGATTCCTGTTTCAAAATAAAGATTTCCTAATGTATCTTTCTTTGCTTCAAAGGTTTGAAATTTTGAAACTTCACGACTTGTTTTAAAACCAAATGTTCCAATCACTTCCATTGGTACTTGTTCTGTTAAAACCATAACACTGAAAATTTGACTTTTCATAATTGTTTTTGCAGTATCATTTTCTTTGTGAATGGTTACAGACATGCGCGCAGGCTCGCTCGTTACTTGATTGCAAGTATTGACAACACATCCTGCATCATGTTCTTCATTGTGACTAGAAATAATATATAGTCCATAACTCATATGGTAAAATGCTTTTTTATCTATCATAAATCCTCCTATTAAAATAGTAACGATTACTATTTATATTCATAAGTATACAAGATATTTTTCAAAAAGTAAATCTTATTTACAAAAAAACTGCTAAAAAGCAGCTCTTCTAATTTGATTAATATATGAATTATATTGAGACAATAATGATTGATTTTTAAATAATAACATTCTTCCTGATAATTCATAATTTCCTTCATTATCAATTAAAAATTGGAATACATTATCATAAATATCAAACAATTTTGTCATCTTCTCTCTTGATGCAACCAATTCACTCTGTGCTTCTTTTAAAGAACTAGATAAACTAGAATCCAACATCAATTCACGATATAAATTCTGATAATAAGTACTTACTTTTGTTTTCTTAATTTTATCCATCATCGCTTTATCACTTGTCATGGTAATCATAGATCCCATATAAGTATCTAATTCTTTTCTAGTTTTTTCTAAATACTTCTTTGTCTCTTCGAATTTTGGCATATCACTTTTTATTGTTTCTGCAGATAATAAATTAGATAATTTTTTATCGTTTAAAATTACAAGTGTTTTTTTAGCCGCAGTTCCATAATCAGCTAAATATTCTTTCATTGCTTTTTCTACAACTGCATAATCTCCTTTTGACTTGATTTCTGTATTAAAGTTATCTTTCGTAATGTCTTTTTTAGTTAAAGTCGCTGCTTCTTCTCTTAGTATGTTTTCTTGATACTTTTTATAAGCAAAACGTCCTCCAAAAAAGATTGCGATAATCGCCACGATTCCAATTGCAACACCTATCATAATGATATTTTTCTTTTCCTTCATACTCCTCACACCTCTCTGGCCACATTATATCACAATTTTAAATAATTTAAAATTGATATTTTTATTGTAAAAAATAAAAATGTTTGGGGCTGTATCTTTGCATTTGTATTTCTGTGGAATGCTTTTTAAATGGTAAAGGGTTGAGAAAGTTTATGATAGGTCTTAA
>JAGZRP010000122.1 GCA_018381595.1 Bacillota bacterium | reverse complement strand
TGCATCACATCTTCTAATTCTTTTTTATTCATTCTACCATGTGCTGATATCACGCGAGCATCAGGCACGAATCTCTCGATTTCATGGACTTTAGAACTCATATCATCAATATGATTATATAAAATAAATACTTGACCATTCCTGGATAACTCTTTATAAATCGCATCTTTTAATAATGGTTTATTATATCCAACAACATAAGTTTGAACTGGATAACGATTGACTGGAGCTGTTTCGATCAAGGATAAACTGCGTACTCCAGCCATAGATAACTGTAAAGTTCTTGGAATTGGCGTTGCTGATAATGTTAAAACATCTATAGTATTTCGATACTCTTTTATTTTTTCTTTATGTTTCACTCCAAAGCGTTGTTCTTCATCTATCACAAGTAAACCTAAATCTTTAAATTCAACATCATTACTTAATATACGATGTGTTCCAATCAGGATATCTATTTTTCCAGTTTTTAAATCTTCTAAAATTTGTTTTACTTGTTTCGTCGTAGCAAAACGATTTAATAACGCAATTTCTACTGGAAAGTTAGAAAACCTAGATAATGCATTCTGGTAATGTTGCTTTGATAAAATGGTTGTTGGACACAAAAAAGCAACTTGTTTGTGACTTAATACTGCTTTAAACATTGCTCGAAATGCAACTTCTGTTTTTCCAAATCCAACATCTCCACAGAGTAAACGGTCCATTGGATGAATAGACTCCATATCTTTCTTTATTTCTTCTGTCACTTTTAATTGATCTAAGGTTTCTTCAAATGGAAAATCTTTTTCAAAGGCAATTTGATTTTCATCGTCTTTTTCATATGAGAACCCTTCAATTGCCTCTCTGGTTGCATATAATTTTAATAATTTTCCTGCAATATCTTCTATTTTCTTGCGAACACGCATTTTTGTTTTAGCCCACTCGCTACTTCCTAATTTATTCAATTTAGGAATACTACCTTCACTCGAAGAATATTTACTAATGAATTCAATTTTTTCTACTGGAATATAAAGTTTGTCCCCGCCTTTATATTCCACCATTAAATAATCTTTTTTTAAACCATTTTTAACTAAAGTTGTCATCCCCATATAACGACCAATTCCATGAATATTGTGAACAATATAATCTCCAACATTTAATTTATTAATATCTCTAATTTTCGTACCAAATTTAAAATTTGTCTTATATTTAAAACTGTCATGTTTTTTATGAAATAATTCACGTTCACTAATAACGACACAATTACCTATCTGAAATCCTTTGGTCAACGGATAATTAATTAAATTTATTTTATTCTCAATAATATGATCCCAATCAACAAATAACATTTCTTCTAACTCAAAATCCTCTATTACATGATTTACTTGATATCTATCTTTAAGAGCTAAAATAATTGTTTTTCCTTGCTTCAACAACTCTTTGAAATAAGTTTTTAATTCCTCAATAGAACCACGCAATTCTGAAATATCATAAGACTGATAGTTTTTGATATTTAAATGCTCAGATATATTTTCTAATCCCATATAATAAAATTTTTGTTTTATCTTTGATTCGATTTGATAAAAATCATGCATATATGCGGTATCACCAGGAAGAGATAGACTTACATTATAATGGTATATTTCATCTAATAAAGTTTCATAACTTGCTTTTAATTGACTATAATCACCAAATACAACAAGAGGATTCTGTAAGTAATCAATGATAGAAGAAACCTTTTCATAATTAGGTAAATTTTTTTGCTTCTTATTTTCTTCTTCAACCTCTTTTGATGTTAAAAATTCGCTATTAGGAGAAATGGTTATTTCATGAATTTTATTTAATGTATGTTGATTATCAACATGAAAAGTACGAATAGAATCAATTGTATCTCCCCAAAATTCAATACGAATTGGATTTGTTTGTCCCATTGGAAAAACGTCAACAACAAACCCTCTAACAGCAATTTCTCCTGTTTTGTTAACAATTGTTTCACGCTGATAGCCCATTTGATATAATTTTTCAACCAGTTCTTTCATCTGATAATCTTTTCCAGATTGCAGTTTTAAAAAAGATTGTTGAAATGCTTCTTTTGTTGGTAAATATCTTAAATACCCCATTAAGTTTGTCACAATAATTTTAGGTTTTTCATCTAACACTTGAAGCATAGTTTCAAGACGTGTAATTTCAAACTCAGGAGAAATGGCTAATGCTTCACTTGTTAAAAAATCATCCATTGGAAATAATAAAACATCTTTGGTATAGTCAGATATCATTTGAAAAAATTTATTTGCTTCAAATAAAGAGCTTGTTAAAAATAGAACATTTTGTTTCTTCTCTTTTAAAATACCAGAAAGATAATAATTAAAAAGTTCATCTGTAAGTCCTGTGACACCATCAATATCTGTTTCTATTGAAATAAATTTGTTTAAATATTCCATTTTTTCACGCTCCTTTCAAAAGCCAAAAAAGATACAATTGTTGTATCCTACTTCTTATTATAATGATTCATTAAATTATCAAATGACATTTCAAAATAGTCATTGAGAAGTGTAACTCCTGTTTCAAAAACCATTTTCAACTTTTTTTGTTCTTCAGAAGAAAATTTTCCTAATACATAATCTTTTCCATCTAATTCTTTATTATTAGAAATTCCTATTTTATAACGATAATATTCTTTTGTTTTTAAATGAAGTTCAATATTTTTTAAACCATTATGTCCTCCGGAACTTCCTTGCTTTTTCAACTTTATTTTTCCAACTTCAGTATCTAAATCATCACAGATAATTAAAATATTTGAAATGGGTATTTTATAGAAATCTATAAACCTTTTAATCACTTCTCCTGATAAATTAATATATTTTTGTGGTTTTAACAAAATCACTTTTTCCCCATTCATTTGAAATTCACAGTATTTTCCACCAAATTTTTCTCTATCAAATGAAAGATGATGAGAATCTGCAAAAAAATCAAGTTGATCAAAGCCCATATTATGTCTTGTATGTTCATATTCTTTTCCTGGATTTCCCAATCCAACAATTAATTTCATGATTCCCCTACTTTCTATCAATCTGATGATAAATATCATATATTTCTTTTTTTGTCACGTTTCTATCTTTACTTACTTTTTTTATTGCATCTTTTGAGGAAAAACCCTCTTTTATATAAAGATTAACATGTTCTACAACAGTAAGATGTGTATAATCTTTTTCATCCTTATTTCCTTCAACAAGTAAAACAATTTCACCTTTCATTGTTTCGGTATATTCTAACAATTCAGAAATATTTCCACGATAAATTGTTTCAAATTTTTTACTGATTTCTCGTGCAATACAAATTTTCCTATCACCTAATATTTCTAACATTTGATTTAATGTTTTTTCAATACGGTGTGGTGCTTCATAAAAAATAATAGTATGTGGAAATGAACTTAATGATTTTAATTCTTCTTTTCTGTGGGATTCCTTACTATTCAAGAATCCATAAAAATAAAAAGGAAGTGGCTCTAATCCTGACATAATTAAAGCAGGAATTAATGCAGTCGCGCCAGGAAGTCCAATAACTGGATAACCATGAGCAATTGCTATTTTTGCAAGTTCATATCCAGGATCACTAATAACTGGTGTTCCTCTATCGCTAACGACCCCTACACTTTTCCCATTTTCTAAATATGTTAATAATTTTTTTTCATTTTTTTCTTCATTAAAATTGTAACTTGAAATTAATTTTTTCTTAATACCAAGATGATTCATTAACAATGATGTCACTCTTGTATCTTCAGAAAAAACAACCTCAACTTGTTTCAATGTCTCAATTGCTCGTAGTGTCATATCTTCTAAATTTCCAATTGGCGTTGGAATGAGATATAAACTCGCCTGGTCCGCATAGCTTTTTTGAATCATCTTAATCACCTTATTTCTGTGAAACAAATTTTTTTAACTGTTCTGTATATTGATTATTACTATCATGTGTATATATTGGATCCATTATTTTAATTCCTGGATTTCCATTCTTACGTCCTTCTATTAATAATATATTGGCATCTTTTCCATGTTTTGGATATATGAGTTGAATTTTTTTAGGTTCTATATTATTTTTTC
>JAGZRP010000121.1 GCA_018381595.1 Bacillota bacterium | reverse complement strand
TGGTGTCTGCATCCCTGCTAAGAAGACATGAAGTCCTCCAAAGATAAAACCTGATACTAAAATAAATAAAGTATTGTTTTTGATGATATTGCGAATTCCTCTTCTGAATATTAATTCTTCCATAATTGGAGCAATCAGTACAGAAGATAGATAGACATAAATTGGTGCAATTTGGAAATTAGAACGAATGAGTTCTTCATTTTCAGGTAGACTTGTACCAGTTCCTACAAATTTCATGATAAGTAAAATAATGGAATTTGATAAGAACATGAGTCCTAATAATAGAAACCAATATTTAAAGTAAGTTTTAAAATATTTTTCGTGATTTTTTTTGATATCTTTCATATCCTTTAAGAAGGAATCTTTTAAGATATAAATAATAAGTCCTAGCAATAATACTTGATAAACAAGTAAGTAAATTGTTTTTACAGTTGTTGAGAGTGTACTTGTATCAATTCCTAGTAATAATAGTGGAACTTCTTCTAAATAAGAAAATACAAAGTAGCACGCAATTGCAAGCAACCCTAATAAAGCACTTTTCCAATATGTTTTTTTCTCTTTTGCCACACGCATTCCCACTTTCTATCATTATTATAACAAATAATATGTTTAAAATAAGAAAAAAGTGTTAAAAATTATGAAATTATATGTTATAATGTAAACAGAGAAGCAGGAAGAGTGGGAAAACCCACTCTTTAAATTTTGATGGAGGTATTATGGAGATAGGAGAAATTCGAAAATTATTTGAAACAGTCATTCAAGAAAATGGTTATATTTTGGATGAAGTTTTATATGTCAAAGAAGATGGTATGAACTTTTTACGTGTTATCATCGATAAAGATGGCATTATTAATGTAGATGATTGTGTGAAGGTGAGTAAATTAATTAATCCAATTTTGGATGAAGAAGATCCAATTGCAGAAAATTATATTTTAGACGTTTGTTCTAAAGAGAAAGGTTGTGAGTAAAATGGACATTAAGGAATTTAGAAAAGCAGTAGAAGTACTAGAAAAAGAAAAAGGGATCAATGAAGATGTGATTTATGATGCGATGGAGTTAGCACTTACTTCTGCTTATAAGAAGAATTATCATTCTCTTTCCAACGTTCGTGTTGATATTGATAGAGAAACGGGAGATATGAAAGTATTTTCTTTTAAAACAGTGGTACATGATCCTGATGAATTTGGATGCATCAATCAAGAAGAAGTAGATGCTTATTATCAAGCACATATGGATGATGACGATGAGGAAGAAGAAAACGAAGATGCTTTAAAAGAAGAAGAAGTAAAACCAATTAAATATGATCCACGTATTCATTTAACATTAGAAGAAGCTCAAAAGATTGTACCTGGTATTGAAATTGGAGAAACAATTGAAGAAGAAGTTACCCCACGTGATTTTGGTCGTGTTGCTGCCTCTACTGCAAAGCAAGTTGTTGTTCAAAAAATTCGTGAAGCAGAAAGAAATAATATTATTAACGAATTCTCTGATAAAGAAGGAGAAATGGTTAGTGGTATGGTAGAAATGGAAGATGTAAGAAATTACTATATCAACCTTGGAAGAACACAAGGAATTCTCCCTAAAACGGAAGTAATTCCAGGAGAAACGATTAAAATGGGTTCTAGTTTAAAAGTTTATATTAGTAAAGTAGAAAACAATTCAAAGGGACCATTAATTTTATTATCACGTAATCATTATGGATTTGTAAAACGTTTATTTGAATTAGAAATCCCAGAAATTAATGATGGAACCATTCTTGTTTATAGTGTAGCTCGTGAAGCTGGTGTTAGAAGTAAAGTAGCCGTATATTCAGAAGTTATGAATGTTGATCCTGTTGGAGCATGTATTGGAGAGCATGGTAGCCGTATTAATCGTATTATTGATGAATTAAGTGGAGAAAAAATCGATATCATTCCATATGATAGAGATGAAATGAAATTCATTGAAAATGCATTAAGTCCTGCTAGAAATTTACATGTATGTATAACCGATGAAAAGAAAAAAACAGCACTTGTTATTGTCGATAATGAAAATCTTTCTTTAGCAATTGGTAAAAAAGGATTAAATGTTCGCTTAGCAGCTCGTTTAACACATTTTAAAATTGATGTAAAAACATATGAACAAGCTCGTGAGGATGGAATTAATATTATAGAAGGATAGTGATAGTATGAAACAAAAAAAGATACCAATGCGTACCTGTGTTGTCTCAAAAGAGAAATATCCAAAAAAAGAATTAATTCGTATTGTACGTACACCTGAAAATACAGTTTCAATTGATACAACAGGTCGTATGAATGGGCATGGTGCTTATTTAAAACTAGATCGTGAGATTATTTTAAAAGCACAGAAAACAAAAGTATTAAACCGTTATTTGGAAATAGAGGTACCAAATGCGATTTATGAGGAATTATTAGAAATGATAACTCCTGAAAATTAATAGAAAGAGGTGATATTTATGATGAGTGTATTAGAATATGCACAAGACGTAAACAAACCAGTGGAGGAGATACTTGAAGCATGTAAACGATTAGGAATTCAAGTGGCAAATGAGGACGATAGTCTTGATGAGGAAGCAATTACTTTATTAGATAATGATGTTGCTGCAGTAGAAGATACTGACTTGGAAGAAGCTTTAGAAGATCGTGTGGAAGAGATTATTGATGAATCTAAAATTGAAGTAGATAATACTGTGAAATTAGAAAAATTAAATAAGAAGAAAAAAGTACAACCAAAACAACAGAAAAAAGACAATTTAAAAGCAAAGAAAAAAGAAATGTATAAAAACAAAGAAAAACTTGTCTCTAATGCGCCAGTAGCTAATGAGAAAACAGTTGTTTATAAAGAAGGAATGACTGTAAACGAATTAGCAGATGCCCTTGGAGTAAAAAGCGCAGAGCTTGTCAAAAAGTTATTTACGCTTGGTATTATGTGTACAGTAAACCAAAGTTTAGGGTTTGATAATGCTTCTATTTTAGTGCTTGAATATGGAAAAGAGTTAAAAACAGAAGAATCAGTAGACGTCACAAACTTTGAAAACTTTGAAATCAATGATGATGAAGAAAACTTAGTATCAAGAGCACCTGTTGTAACAATCATGGGACATGTTGACCATGGAAAAACAACACTCCTTGATACCATTCGTAAAACAAGTGTAGCAGCAGGAGAAGCAGGAGGAATTACTCAGGCAATTAATGCTTATCAAGTGAAGTATCAAGAACATCCAATTACATTTATTGATACACCAGGCCATGCAGCATTTACAGAAATGCGTGCTAGAGGTGCGAGTATCACAGATATTATTATCATTATTGTAGCAGCAGACGATGGTGTGATGCCACAAACGGAAGAAGCTATCGATCATGCAAAAGCAGCAGGGGTACCAATTATTGTCGTAATTAATAAAATGGATAAGCCAGGAGCAAATCCAGATAGAATTATGCAACAATTAACAGAGTATGGATTAACACCAGAAGACTGGGGTGGAGATACCCTATATAATCGTGTTACCGCAACAACTGGTGATGGAATTCCTGAATTATTAGAAAATATTTTATTAATTTCAGAGATGCAAGAATATAAAGCAAATCCAAATCGTTATGCAATGGGAACGGTGGTAGAATCTAGACTTGATCCCCATGTTGGACCAGTTGTGACTCTTTTAATTCAAAATGGAACACTTCGTCTAGGAGATCCAATTGTTGTAGGAACTGCCTATGGAAAAGTTCGTACTTTAAAAAATGATAAAGATGAAGAAATTATGGAAGCACTTCCATCTACACCAGTATCCATTACAGGATTAAATGATACTCCAGTTGCTGGAGATAAATTCATGGCATTTGAAACGGAAAAACAAGCGAGAACCATTGGGGAAGAAAGAAAAATGAATGCCAAGGAAAAAGAAAGAAGTAGTCATCCAGCTGCATCTTTAGATGATTTATTTGCTCGTATTCAAAGTGGTACAAAAGAAATCAATGTCATTATTAAAACAGATGTCAATGGAAGTAGTGAAGCTGTGAAAAACTCACTTGAAAAGCTATCTGTTGAAGATGTTCGTGTCAAAGTCATTCGTTCTAGTGTTGGAGCGATTACAGAAA
>JAGZRP010000120.1 GCA_018381595.1 Bacillota bacterium | reverse complement strand
CCAATTTGTCCAGCAACATCGAATTCACAGCTAAAATGTTTAGCTAACATACTATATACTTCACTTGCTTTATCACTTTGTTTCTTTGTAAGTGGTAAAACAGCTACTTTGTATGGTGCAAGAGCTGGTAATAATTTCATTACTACTCTAGTTTCCCCATCTTCTAACGTTTCTTCTTCATAACTATCTTCTTTGATATGAACTCTTGTTTCTTCTTCTATTCTTGTCCCACAACTTGGGCAAATACGTGCTTCCACTGGAATTTTTGAAGCACAATTCTTACATAATTTCGTACTCAAAAATATTCTCCCTTTTCTATTATAAAAAAGGTCCAAAGGAAAGTACCTATAATGATCAAAACCTGATCTCCCAGGTGGGCATCACATGATAGATATTAGGAGCCTTAAATAAATTTAAGTATTCAACACCATCTATCAATTAGATTCCCAATCATTAATTTAGTAGGTTTTTCTAAAATCGGCAACCTATCCTTTAGACACTTACATTATAGCACACTTTACTCATTTTTTAAATAGTTTTACGTTTGTTTTTCTTTTTTCACAAGATTTCCCATAATTGTTAATCTTTGTCATATTTCTCCATAAATGAATATTTCTGAGTTCCTAATTGATAACCAAGTAATGTATTTAAATTGATATTTTTAGTAGCAGTTAGAATATTTAAATCCGCATCATCATGTAATTCACATAACTCATCGACGAGTTTTTTCACAACAGCACGCTTTCCAATTCCTTTTTTGGTAACAGAACATGCACAATCAATGAATGATAATTCATGAAAGCGAGCCCATGAAATAATATATTTTTCTTTTACATAATATAATGGTCGAATGAGTTCCATTCCCTCAAAGTTATCACTATGTAACTTTGGCATCATACTAGATACTTGACCATTCCAAATCAAATTTAATAATACAGTTTCAATCACATCATTCATATGATGACCTAAAGCGATCTTATTGCATCCTAATTCTTGTGCTTTATGATAAAGTGCTCCTCTTCTCATTCTTGCACATAAATAACAAGGATTATCATTCCTTCGTTTACTAGATTCATCTGCAACTTCAAAAATATTACTTTCAAATATCGTGGCATCTAATCCTAATATGTTCAAGTTTTCTTTAATTTTACTTAGATTTTCTTCTTGATATCCTGGATTCATGACCAAATAAACAAGTTCAAATGAAACATCGCCATGTTTTTTTAACTCTTCTAAACACTTTGCAAGGAGCATAGAATCTTTCCCACCACTAATACAAACCGCGATTTTATCGTTTTCTTTGACAAGTTCGAACTCACGAACGGTCTTCATGAAAGGACTCCATAATTTTTTACGATATTTCTTAATAATACTATTTTCAATGGACTGTTGTCTATTCATAAATCTACTCCTCACTAAAACAAACACATTATATCATGTTTTGTATTTGACAACAACTCAGTTTTGTGTTAGAATAACACCTATCAAAAAAAAGAGGGGGAAATTTTGATGAAAAATGAAAATAATTTAGATGCAAAGTTATTATTAAGAAAAACAGTAGCAGATTCTAAAAAGCATCCAAAACCAAGTAGTAATCTTCGTTTAAAAATTGGATTAGGTTCTATTTATTTATTATCTTGTGGTGCATGTCTTATTTTAGCAAACACACCTACTGAATATGAGACAATGGTTGAATTAATCCCTGATTCAGTAGAGGTACAAAATTTAAATCAAAGTTATCGCATTCCTATCAAGCAAAATAGTTTTAACAAAGATAGTATGCGTTACGATGAAGAAAAAAATGTAATCACGATAGAAAAATATCTAATGAAAGAAAACATGCCATTGGAAGATACTGAAAATGGGCCTGTTCAAGCTTCATTCTTAAGTGATAAAAAGATGATTGAAACTTATAAATATCATCCATCAAATATGAAAAAAGAATATAATGTATTTGGTACTTGTCTCAATTGTGATGAATTATCTAATGATATGATTACAGAAAAAGAATTAGAATTCATTAAAAAAAGATAATCAAATATAGGTATCGGCAACCTATTCTAAAACCCTAACGATTGTTAGGGTTTTCGTTTGTACGAATCACTTTGCAGGGATTTCCATAGGCAACTACATTACTTGGGATATCTTTCGTAACGACACTTCCTGCACCGATGACAGTATTATCCCCTATTGTAACACCAGGCAAAATGGTACAATGGCCACCAATCCAGACATGATTTCCAATCGTTACTGGTTTTCCAAACTCTACATAATTCTTGCGCTCTTCTGGCTCTAATGAATGACATGCGGTATAAATATGAGTTCCTGGTCCAATGATTGTATCATCACCAATCGTAACTGGACAAACGTCTAAAATAACACAATTGTAATTCAACATCACATTACTTCCTAAATAAATATGATACCCATAATCAAAAAAGATAGGTGGTTGAATCCAAAAGTTTCCTTTTGTATGAATTAACTTTCTTAAAAGCCTAGATTTCATATTGACTTCACAAAAAGTTCTTTTGTTATATTTCGTACAAATTCGATTTGCTCTGGTGCGATCCCAAACTAGTTTTGGATCCGTTGGATGATATGGCAATCCATTTTTCATTTTTTCTCTTTCTTTCATACATTTCCTTTCTCATACAAAGAAAAGAACGATTATCGTTCTTTACATAAATAAGGCACAGAGTAATACAATGATTCCCATGGCAATACGATACCACATAAATATTTTGAAATCATGTGTTTTTATATACTTTAATAAGAACTTAATACATAATAATCCTGCAACAAATGAAATGAAAATACCAAGGGCAAATACCCCTAAATTTGCTCCAATTAGTGCCATAGTAGAATCTTTTAATAAGGTTAGAATCACCGCTCCTGCTACCACTGGTGCAGATAAATAGAAAGAAAATTTCGCTGCATCTTCTCGATTCAATTTCATACATCTTGCTGCTGCAATGGTAGTTCCACTTCTAGAAAATCCTGGAATTAATGCGAATACTTGAGCACATCCAATGGCAAGTGCATCAACCCAAGTCATATGTTCAAAATCTTTCTTTTGAGAAAAATGTTTATCACATAAATAAATAACAACTCCCATAAACATAAGCGCAAACGCAATTAACATGAAATTACCACGAACCGCTTCTTCAATGGTACTTTCAAATAATACTCCAAAAATAGCAGCTGGAATGGTTGCCAATAAAATAAACCACATCATCTTTCCATCTTTACTCTTTGGGTTTGTAAATCCATTGATTAAAATTTTCAAAAAGTCTTTAAAAAAGTAAACACAAATCGCAATCAATGTTCCTAAATGAAGTGCGATATCAAAAGCAAGTGCCATATTGTTTCCAATGGAACTACCAATTCCAAATAAATCTCTAAAAATAATTAAATGGGCACTCGATGAGATAGGTAAAAATTCAGCAATTCCCTGAACAATTCCTAAAATAATGACTTGTAAATAAAGCATCTATTCATCTCCTAACTGATATGCGATAATACTACCAATGAAGAAGGTAACAACTCCAATCAATACTTGAACGATATCCATTTGATATCCAAATAATCCATAAATTAAAGTAAAGACTGAAGCAACAATAAATCCTAAAATTCCATAATACGTTTTCACTTCATATTTTTCTAATAAGAATTCAATTAATTTAGCAACCAGTACAATTCCTATTAAAATACCAAGACCAAATGGAATTAAAATCATCATATTACTTCCAAGATTTTTAAATTTAGTTAATTCACTAATCGTATCAATAATTGGTTTATAATATCCAATTAACATGAGGACAAAAGAACCACTCACACCTGGAATGACCATTGTTGCAGCAGCTACCATTCCTACTAAAAATAATAATACATATCCAATGAGATTCAAATTAGAAAAACTAACCACGATATTTCCTTCTTTTAAGAATGCGAAGATTGCAACAATTAAAAATGTTGTTAAGAAAATGAAATAATTTCCTCCTGTTTTCTTTTCATGACTTACTTTACGATATAATAATGGAATTCCTCCAAAAATTAATCCAACAAATAGTAATGTAGTTGGAATTGGAAATTTTTCCAAACTATA
>JAGZRP010000119.1 GCA_018381595.1 Bacillota bacterium | reverse complement strand
ACTCAGGTAGCTTATACCATTGGTGGAGAAGCAAGAAAGAAAATTACTAATTTCACACCCCATACAGCTTGTACTAATATTTCAACAGATAAGGTAGGACTTATGACCTTTGAAGATTATGTTTATGCATTAGATGGAACCGTAAATGGTACTGTTGGAGGAAGCTTCTTAGATAAAGATGAATTAGAGTGGACATTAACACCAACAGGAGAGAGTAATAAAGTATGGCATACTTATTATCATAATCCATCACATTTAGAAAAAGACTGGAATACCACACAAACATATGGAAAAGGAGTACGTCCAGTTATTTACTTAGATAATAGTGTATTCTTAACCGGAGGAACAGGAACAAAAGCAGACCCATATATGATATTTGGAGACGAAAAGGGTACAAGTGGAGAAAGTATCAACAAACAGAATCCAGGAGAATATGTATATTTAACAGAGAAAAATCCATATACCAATACAACAAAGAAAGAAGCATTTAGAATTGTCCAAATTGAAAGTAATGGAACAACGAAATTAGAACGTGTTAGTGTATTAAGAAGTTTACCAAGTACAATTAGTACCAATAGTGATTATTATGTCCAATACTATTCAGATACGAGAGATGCATCGAATACTAATTGGTGTGCATATGTGAGTGGAACATGGTATACAGCAGGATGTACAGGACATAATTACTTTAGACCAACGGAAGGAACAGGAGCATTTGAAAAAGATAAAGGAATGAACATCGCATATTTCTTAAATAATGCCACAAATAGTTATAAAAATTGGTTACAGAATCAAAGTTTATTAACGACATATAGTTATGATTTACCAGTTTATCGATATAATGGAGACTATGCAATAGGATTGGATAGGAGTAAAGATACAACAGGCCAAAGCGCTTACCAAAATAATACTTATGATGGGAAAGCAAATGTATTAATTGGTTTACCACAAGCAGGAGAATTCTTAAGTGGAAATGATATTAATATCAATTATTGGTATATCAACCGTGCAGCCGGGTCTCCTTCCACTGCGTCCGTTGTCGACAGCGACGGGGGTTCGTACGCGTACTATGCTGGCCATCCGTATCTAGCGGTCCGTCCAGTTTTACATCTAAAGTCAGATATCAAAATAAAGAGTGGAAATGGAACACCAAGTAGTCCATATGTCATTGAATAGAAAAAATATTGTAGCAATACAATGAAGCAAACCGTAGGTTTGTAACGGGCCAGACTTGGTCCGCAAAAAGGCAGTACCTTATTTTGGTATTGCCTTTTTTTGAAAATAAAGAGGGGAATTATGAAAGTAATAGATTATTATCAAGAATATAAAGAAAAATATCCAGAATATATCATTTTCATAAAGGTTGGAAAATTCTATGAAGTTTATTTTGAAGATACCAAATTAATCCATATTTTAACAGGATACAAAATTAGTAAAACTCAAAATGGAGTAGAACAAGTAGGATTTCCAACGACATCACTTTCAAAAGTCATCAAGGAAATCTCAAAACGAAAAATAAACTATATTTTGATAGAAAAAGACGAAGTCTATAAAATTGTTGAAAAAAAACGTTTTCAAAGAAATCAATATTCAGATATCAAACAACAATTTTATGATGTATATCAATTACAAAAGCGAATTTATCACATACAAGAAACTTTGTTACAACATATCCATGATCATAATATTCATGAAGTATTAACACAGATAGAGAACTTATATGGATGATAAATTATTAATTATAACGAAAATTAAAAAGTCTGTTCAATATGTTGATAAATTCTTAGAAAATTATAATCGTAATGAACAAA
Organism: Bacillota bacterium; assembly: GCA_018381595.1. Lineage (GTDB taxonomy): Bacteria > Bacillota_I > Bacilli_A > RF39 > UBA660 > UMGS2016. Next base: position 2,298 of record JAGZRP010000119.1, on the reverse strand, counting down.
CACTTCGGGATAAGACAAAAGAAGAATTATACGATTTGTTGAAAGATACTTATTTAGCAAATATTTTAGAGAGACAAGAAAGAATAAATAAACAAAAAGAGGTTCTTGTCCATATCAAGATGTTAAATTTCTATTTGGATTCTGCATATAAAAAGCAGCTGATTAGTTCTAAACAGTATACTAATATTGGAAAACATATGTTAGATGTATTTATAATGACAAAAGCATGGATAAAAAGTAATCAAACATGAAAGCATATTATCAGATATATCATAAAATAGAGGACTTAAATCATATCTTATTTATCTATAAAACACAAATTTCTCCTCATACTAAAAATAAATATAAAATTGAACGTTTTGAGGAATATTTTATGTGTAACATTACCAATGTACAAGCATTACTAAAACATCAAAACATTGTCTTTCAACCTTATTTTATCTTTTTAATTCAGGAACCAAAATATCGAATTATTATGAGTCAGACGATTCGTGATAAATTAATCAATCATTTAGTTGCCCAGTATCTGTTATTAGATATTTATGAGTCTAGTTTTATTGATGCGAATGTAGCAACAAGAATCGATAAAGGAACTCATTACGGAATTGAATTAACAAAAAGGTATATTCATGAATTAAAAAAGAGTGGAGAAACCATTTATTATTTGAAGTGTGATATTTCAAAATATTTCTACAGCATTGATCATGAAATATTAAAATCTATTTTAGAAAAGAAAATAAAAGATGAAAAAGCACTTCGTTTGATTCATAAAATTGTTGATAGTACAAATGAAAGCTATATTCCATTGCGCATTCAAAAAATGAAGGAATTGGAAATAGAGCGAATTCGTAATTTAAACATTCCAGAAAATGAATTACAAAAGAAAATCAAAGAGATTGAAAAAATACCAGATTTTTCTTGCAAAGGAAAAGGAATTCCAATTGGGAATATGACAAGCCAAGCCTTCGCACTTATTTATTTAAATGACTTAGACCATTTTATAAAAGAAAAATTACATGTCAAATATTATGTGAGATACATGGATGATTTTGTTTTGTTTTCAACTGATAAAGAATTTTTAAAACAGTGTAAATCAATCATTGAAAAGAAATTAAATGAAGAATATCATTTACAATTAAATCCAAAAACGAAAATATCACCAATGAAAAATGGTTTAGATTTTCTAGGATTTCGGTTTATCTTAAAAAATCAAAAATTACTCTTAAAAGTAAGAACAAGTACGAAAAGAAGAGCTAAACGAAAAGTAAAGAAATTAAATCAGTTATATACAAAAAAAGAAATTTCAAGATATACTTTGCAACAAGTTGTTGCCAGTTATCAGGGGCATATCAAGTATGGTAATACATATTATTTACAGCAAAAAATTTTCCATCATATTTCCAATCCCACAACGGAATATATTGGAAAATTAATATGTATCAATCGCCGTGGAAGTACATATTATCAAAAATAATCAATCTGGGATAAAACTATATAGGGTCCGGGTCTACTTCCAATGCGTCCAATGTCAACAACAACGGGAATTCGAACACGAACTATGCTAGCAATCCGAATCTAGCGGTCCGTCCAGCTTTGATAAACACTTTCATTTATGAGACTATGGTTTCATAGAATAGAAGCTTATCAAAACAAGTTTTATTCCACTTCGAAAGAAGAAAAAAGGTGAATAGATGTAGAAATTTATCAGTAGTAGGGATATAAGGACTACTAGACACTATTTGTTTGGAAAAGCACACAACATTGTGTGCTTTTTTCTTCTAAATAGATATGCTTGTACATATAATACACAAGAGGTGAAACTTGTGTTTTTTAAAAAAATTCATATTCGGATTAAAATTGTATTAGCAATCATTGTAGTATTGTTTTTATTAATTATTGGTAAAGTATTTTACATTCAAGTGATTGATTACAAAAAGTTAAATCGATACGCATCTAGTCTATGGAGTAGAAATTTACCAGTAGAAGCAAATCGTGGATTAATTACCGATAGAAACGGTGTTGTTCTCGCCAATAATTTAACGACTTCTTCTTTAATTTTTATTCCTAATCAAATTAAAGAAAAAGAAAAGACAGCAAAATTAATTGCAGAAATATTAAAAGTAGATGAAAAAGAAATTTATAAACATGTGACTAAAAAAGCAAGTATGGAACGAGTACATCCAGAGGGAAGAAGATTATCCTACGAAGTAGCAGATAAAATCAATGCATTAAAATTACCTGGAGTATATTTAATTAAAGAAAGTAAAAGAAATTATCCATTTGATACTTATTTATCCC
>JAGZRP010000118.1 GCA_018381595.1 Bacillota bacterium | reverse complement strand
AAAATATGCAGATAAAGAAGTTGTTGATACAATGACCTTTAATCGATTACTTATAAAAAAATTAAGTGAAACAACACAAGAAGATACAGACATTATAAGATTTAAACAAGGAGATGAACTTCAAGTAGATTTTGCAAATAATGAAGTATTAATAAATAATATCAAAAATATGGAATATGTTAATGTTGGAAGTAGTTTTTTTGAAATCCCTCCTGGCTCATTTACAATGAAAATCTCTTCTGATGCTAGTATTACAAGTTCTATTATTTTTAATGAAAGGTGGTTGGATTAGTGGAAAAACTGGTAACAGAAATTTATATTTTAGACAGAAAAAAGAAAATAATAGATGTTTTATCTAATAATGGGACTAATCCTTCTAGTCCTTTTTTTGATGATCTTTTTACAATGTATTTAGATACAGGAGCCGATACCTTTGAATTTTCTACTATTTTTAATGAAAGAACTAGCAATATAGAAAATGGGTATTTTGTTCTTTTTAATTTTAAAAATAATTTTAAATTATTTCAAATAATGAATTCAAAAAACGAACATATTAATGGAATACTTATAAAATCTTGCTATTGTGAAACTATTGGTCTTGAACTTATAAATAAAGTAGTAAGAAAATCTACAATAGACGGAGATGTATCAACTTTTTTTTCACTAGTCTTACAAGATTCAAGTTTTGAATTAGGCTATGTAGATTCTACCATTACTGATTTTAAAAGTGTAATCATAGAAAAGCCTACACCTATATATACTGTAATTCAAAACAATCTTGCAACTTATAATATTGAAATTGAGTTTACTGTAGAAATAAAAAATAATAAAATAAGCAAACAATATGTAAATATATATAGAAAAAGAGGGAAAAATACACATGCTCGATTTGAATATTCTACTAATGTGGATAATATAAAAAAGACTGAAGATTTAACTGATTTCTGTTCAGCATTAATAGGAGTTGGAGCAAATGGTATAGATTTTAAAGATGTGGAATGGATAAAAAGCAATGGTAATCCAACTGATAAGCCTTTAAATCAAGATTTTGTTGTAGATGAAACTGCACATCAGTACTTTCACAATGATGATGGAAGCTATATTACAGGAACATATGAAAGCAATGCAAATAATTCTGCGGATTTACTAGACGAAACATGGAAAGAACTACAAACCAGAAAGCAACCTAAAATAGATTATGAAACTAGTATTGTTTTATTTAATGAAGATATTGATATTGGAGATACAGTTTATGCTATAGACCATGAATATACACCTAATTTATATTTAGAGGCTAGAGTTAGTAAGCTAGAAATTAGTTTTACTGATTGGCACAATAAAAGCAAATGTACTCTATCTAATTATAAAGAGGTAAAAAGTAAAATATTGAATTTATCTAATACTGACGATATTTTTGGAGAAATTTTAGAATTTTTAGGTGGAATAGGTGTAGGAAAATTAACCGATAAAGATATTGCTAAAATTCAAGAATATCTTAATCAAATGGGTTTAGAAAAAAAAGAAATTGATGAATTATTTGAAAAAATATATGATATTATTGACCCTCCACCAAAACCGCCAACTGGAGATGAGGACAAATATGAGCCTATTTATTTAACTACTTACAAAAATGGTGTTTGGGTTGGTGATGATAGATTTTATGATATAAAACATTCCAACACTGTATCTAATGTAGATTCAGAAAATGATCAATACACTCAAGCTTTATCACTGTATCAACAATATAATATTGGTAAAAAGCAAAATAGCTCATATCTTGAAAATGTAATGGCTAGTAGCAATCAATATAAATTATATGTTATGGTTAACTATTATAGTAATAAATTTGGTTTAGATCCTCAATTGATATATGCTGTTATTATGGGAGAATCTAGCGGCAATCCATCTGTACATGGACAAAGCGCTGGAAGTGGTTATGGATTATTTGGAATAGAACGTTCAGTTTTTTTTAAAGGATTTAAAGGTACAAAAGCAACAACTATAAAATATTTAGATGGAACAAGTGAAAGTTTTTATCCAAGTACATCTAATATGACTCCAGGTAAAGGCGGAACAACTATAATTAGTGGAGTAACAGTAGATAAAAACATATCCAATCAAATTAAATTAGGTTGCCATTTACTTAGACAAGCTATTGACACTTGTCATGGTAATATTTTTGCTGCACTTGTTTCATATAATATGGGTATAGGTTCACTTTATTGGATTATAAGCAAATATGTTTGTAATACTTACAACTATACATTTGTAGATACTTATAGTTTAAGTAAACAATCTAATCAAGTACAAACTAAAGTTTATGAAGAATTAGATAGTTTAAAATTTAATTTTGCTGCTTATAGGCAAGTTTTTAAAGATACTAAAGGATTAGGTACACCAACAAATGTTGAAGGTTACTTGCAATGGTATAAAATTGTAAATGGTCAATTACCTTATTATAAAGATAAAAATGGCGACAAATTAGGTTATGGAGTGGGAAAATCTACACCTAAAGCCCAAGCTCAATTAAGCTCAACAGACACTAGAAATAAAATAGTGGAAACAGCAAAAACAATTGTATCACAACATGTAGATTTAAAAATTGCAACTTATGACCAATCATATAGAACTTGGAATTTTAAAAAACCTAATAAACGTAGTGGTACATTTTGGGGAATAAAAAATCCAATTTGTTATGATTGTTCTTCATTTGTTAGTTGTTGCTATGGAGAAGCTGGAGTGTCTAGTTTGTTTCATAGCGATACTTTATGTGCTGCAGGGACACTCGTAAAATATGCAACGGCAAAAGAAGGATATAAAATGTGGAAAGTTACAAATGCGAGTTTATCAGAGGCAAAGCCTGGTGATGTCGTTATGGATGCTGATTTTGTAGTTACTTCTAGTAATTGCAATAAAACTACAATGACGAAATATAAAGCAACACATCATACTATGATTTATATTGGAGATGGAAAAGTAGCACATTCTTCACAATGGGCATATTGGCCAAATGCAATAAAGATATCTAATATTAGTTATTATATCAATAAAGGTACAGCATTTTTCTTAAGACCTTATGATTTAGCAGAAATTGATAATATAACAAATACGGAAACACCTCCAGTTGAAGAAACAGATTTTAACGAAGTATATATAAAAGCGCTTAGATTAGCAAATGCATATGATTTTTATAATAATAATAATCTTCTTACTCAAGTAAAAGGTTTTTACAGTGATGATAATAAAGTTTATCCTGATGTTACGCCATATATACTTATACATTTTGGCATAAATGATTTAACACAAAAAGGCATAGATGGTATAAAAACATTAGCTATTATTATGAAAAATAAATATAGAAATACTCCTGTATTTATTTTAAAAGAGTTACATGTTGGAACTGTTTATGCAAACTATGAAACAGTAAATACAAGTATAGATGAATTCAATGCTCAATTAAAAACATTTTGTAATGAAGAAGACAATATATTCTTTTTAGACATTTCTAGCGATGTTGAAACTTACACAGGTATTTTAAATTCAGAATATACAACTGATGGATATAGATTTAAAGATGATACTAGTAAGATGGTGTTTTATAATGCAATAGTAAGCAAGCTACTATCAACACCTATAGGTTATAAAGAAAAGAGTAATACAGGAAGTTCTAGTGAAGAAAATCCTGACACTTCTATAGATGCCACAACTGTGTCAATAGTTATGCAAGCAAATAAAAAATATACCTATGGCATTGTAAAAGAACTTACATTTTTATTACCAACAGTAGTTGCCGATTCATTTTATAGTAGAATTATTTTCAAAACACCTAAAGATTCTGAACCTATAAAATATTCTCAGTCTAAAATAGTTTACTTACAAGGAACTGATTGTATAAATGGACAATTAATTCCTAAAGCAGATACTACTTATAATATAATTGTAATGCCAAATGCAAATAAAGAATTAACATCGGAAAAATATTATGGATCTGTTACTGGAATAAGCAATGGTGGAAGCTATAAAGAATTTACTACATTTGTTGGCGGAGCTAAAGTATCTGAAATAGCTCAAACATATTTAAATCAAACTGGTTTAAGATATGGAGAATTCTCTTTT
>JAGZRP010000117.1 GCA_018381595.1 Bacillota bacterium | reverse complement strand
TCACCCTGGGCGCAAACCCGGTCCACGGCCATGTGTAGTATCCAAGTTTCACTATAATCAATATTTTCAATAAATTTATTTTTCATTTTTCTTTTCCAAACGTTCTATTTTGTGATTTAATTTTTCTATGGTATCCGACATTTCTTCATTAATTTCTGTCAATGAATTACACATCTCATTTGTTTCAGCTAGCTGTTTTTTTAGGTTTCTTTTTTCCTTAGCCAACTCTTCACACTGTTGCTGATACTTAATATACAAATCAAAATGTTCACTTTTTTCCTCTAAAAGACTTGTATATTTCTTTTGGATCATTTCAATGTCCTCTAACATTTGATTGTATTTATCTTCTACTTCACGTTTACCTTTACGAATTTTTGCATTTTCATCAATTAACAACTTTTTTTCTTTTAAGTTATCTAATAATTTCATCTTAGTTCTCCTTTTTCAAAATCAAATTGATACATATTTTTTCTTTTAAACCCTTCCAAAATGTCTTTTTCCCTTTGATACATTTTGTTTCTTCTTGAACGGAAATCATTAATTCCAATTTGGGCTTCTTCGACATTTGTTGTTGCTTTAAACCCATTCACATTTGAATGAGTAATGCAATAGTCAACTTCTCCTTCTGCCCACTTTTTATTCCAGTTTGTTACAGCATTTCTCCATTCTCGAGAAGAAATATTAATTCCATAATCTCTGTGTAATTCTGATATAATTTCCTTTTGTTTTTTCCAAGTTGATAAATCTAACAATTCTATTACTGATTTCATTTCGTTTGTTTCACCTCTTTTAACACCTCATTCAAGTTAAGTTCTGGTGTAAATCCAGAATGCGTTAATATTGAATTTTTTAAAAAATGCTTGTTTTGTTTGTCTGGAACATTATCTACTAACTTCTCACAAAATTTCCAATAATACTTTTCAAAATCCTCTTTGTTTGCTTCCATCATTTTCGCTCTATTTAGCTTTTTGCCATATGTCTTCAATGACATTTGACATACATAATCGACAGAACTACATCTATCAAAATGACTATCATATGCAGCTAAATCAACTTGATTTCCACACAAATGACACCTTACATAATTGTGTCCACTCTGCATTTTTTCAGATTTCTTTTTTAAATATTTTGTTAAGTAATATACATCTGGATATCTTCCAAAGTTATCTCCATTTCTAAAATATTCATCTAGTTTTTTGTCTACATCCTCATAGTCATACGGCTCTAAAACTTTATTCCACTCACTAATCACTGCATCGGTTATCAAAAATGATTGCCTATATGCTTGAATCTTTTCAAGTAAATCAGATGTTTCCCTTCTGTTCACTTTCAAATTCCCTTCTAGCTTTTGCTAATGCTTCTTGACTGCGTTCAAAGTTTGTCATGTATGTTTTTGTAGATTGACGAACTTCATCTTTTTTCAGTTTGTCAAAAATAATTCCTTTGTAGTTTGATGCCATACTTGCTGTTATAACTTCAATAACCTTTTCCTCACCAAACTTATTTACGTTATTTTTTATTTGAGTTAATAAACTTTTCAGTCCAGTTTCTTTATAATTTTCTTTTCTTTCAAGTTTATAATCAAACCATAAGCTAATCGCTTCTTTCAAATTTTTTGTATAGTTATTTTCCAAAACAAATTTTTCTAATTTTTCTTTTATATTTTCTTTTGAATTATTTAATAGATGAATTTCTTTAATAGATGAATTATTTTGTTCTATCTTTGAAGATAGAAGGGTTCTATCTTTTGCGATATAAGGTTCTATCGTTGAAGATATACCTTCTATCTTTTGCGATATAATCAAATTTGAATAATTTTTACCAAACGAATAGTAAGAATAATTTCCATTTTCTTTAATGTTTTTATGTTTCAAAATTTCAGCGTTACACATTTTATCTAGTCTTCTGTATAATGCTAATTTTTTTATATCTAGTATGGGTAAAGCTTCTAATAGACTTTGATAATTTATCCAAAAATAAGCTTCATTATCAATTATCTTTTTTGTCATTTTTGGTTCAAAATCAACTATCCATCTTAAAATAACTAAGTCAATAACATCTATATTCCCCAGCCTTAGAGTTTCTTCTTGATTAAAACCTTCGATGGTATATTTCAATTTATTCACCTTCTAACTGTTCTGTTGGTATCAATTTATCTTCTTTCCATACATAATCTGCTAACTTCATAATTTCATCCAAAGTCATGTTTGTATTGTTTAAATCAATAACTTTTCTTTCCATTTTTTGTTGCTCCTTTCTTATCATCATTTCGTCATGATAAACATCAGCTAAATACAAATCATATTCATATTCATCATGAACGATATCATCATTTTCACAATAGTCATCGTATCCTGGATAATAGCTTGTTAAATCTACTGTATCTAACATTTACTCCTCCAGAAGAAAGCCTATTTTAACTTGTATTGACAAATTGTTTGTAATGTCATAAACTTCACATAATCGTTCAAGTTGTTTAGGTTTAATTTTGTTACATCCTAGTTCCCAATGATCTATCAATGGTCTTGAATAGCCTGTCAATTGAGCTACTTCATTTAAAGTCATATTTCTATGTTCTCTTATCTGTCTCAATTTTTTTCCTAATTCCTGATAAAACAATCTATCAACTGTTCTAATCTGTTGCATATCTTCTCCTTTCCTCTAAATTTGGGTATAAGAAAAACACCTATCGTTATCAAATAGTTGACGTTTCAAGGTGTTTGTAGTACAATTTAAGTACTACTTGTCGTAGGTGTGTTCTTATACATCTGTGATAAGTGGTGTAACGTGTAGCGCTTTCTAAACTCGTAAGGGAATAGAAAGGCGGTGAATATGAAAATATTCATCCACGTTTTAGAGATTTTATTCAAAAACGGTTGTTCTTTTGAAATTGGTGACATTTCACTAATTAAGATTGTTAACAATCGTCGAGAGTAATTTCTCGTTTGATAATTAGGGTTAAGTTCAGTCCTCGAAAAATTGAAACTTAACTCTTTTTTTGTTTAGTTTTAGGTGTAGCACTGTTTTAAAACTTAAAGGATGCCTCTGAAAGGAAGTGAGTATGTTACACCACTATCACTTGTAAAACATCTTTACTAGCCTGCCTTACAGTAACAATATATCATTTTTTATGGACTCAGTCAACAACTTTTTACATTTTTTATGGTAATTATTAAAGAATGTTCATTTTTTATGGTTTTTCATTGAAAAAAGTCAATACTTTTACCTTGTTTTATGGTATAATTTATATATACTAAAGTATATATAAAAATGTAGAAAAGGATGGTGATTCATCTGTTTGGAGATAAATTGCGTAAATTACGTAAAGATAACAAAATAAGCCAAGAAGAAATTGGGATTATATGTGATGTTGGAAAAACTACTGTTTCTGCTTGGGAAAACAATATAAATCAACCACCAATTGAAACAATTACTAAATTAGCTTACTATTTTGGCGTTACAACCGATTATTTGCTTGGTTTCAACCAAGAAGATAAAGATAACATAGAACGACTTAATATTGCTCTGAGAGAAGCAGATATGTTAAACAGCGACGAAACACTAAAAGAAGAGGAAATTAAATTTGCTATTGAGCAAGCTAGAATGTATAAACAAATGCTAACTAAAGTTCTTGATATCCCTACAAAATATCCAGAACATCACATAATAGATGACAAGAAAAATACAACAAAAGACACTAATAACTAGTGCCTTTTTTATTTTGAAAATATGCTATTACTTCTTCAATAATGTCCAACTTTTTTAAAATTAAATAAATTTCTACAACTGTCAATATGTCGCACTTCCCTTCTTTGTCTTCTGCTTCGTTTTTTTCATCAAGGATTGATACAAATACTGCGACATATCATACCTTGATCTAATTTTATTATTTTTACCATTTTATGACAATAGCTTCCAGGTAATTGGAAAAAAATACCAAACAATTATCTTGATTTTTGTTCTACAATCATTATATAATTATTTTAGAAACAAGTAAACATATGTTCGTTAATTTGACGAAAAAATATTTTCCATATATTATATTTGACAAAAAAGGAGATGGTACAATGCCAGTATATACTGAAATGATAAAAGATAGGAAAACAGAAAAGATGGTTCCTAAACTTGTTGATGGGCAAAAGC
>JAGZRP010000116.1 GCA_018381595.1 Bacillota bacterium | reverse complement strand
TCTGAAAACACTGCATCATAAGCATAAAAATGCTTTGAATACAGCATGCTATAGTCAATGAAGTTGTACTGTGTGTATTCTAGTAATTCTGGAAGTAAACCAATTGAGTTAAAAAACTCTGACTTAATCTTCAAAATATCCTCTATAGAAGAATTTTTACTTAAATTCAAAACATTATAATCAATTTGACAAAATACATATTGGTAAAAAGATTTTCTAAAAAATACAGATAATTTTTCCTGACTATCGGCAACAAATAACTCACCTAATTTTGCAAAAATTTCCCAAAAGCTTTTAGGAATTTTATATAATTCATTTAAATGTAATCGTTCCTTAAACAGATCATAAGAATATGCATGCATCAGCTCATGGGATAATCTCATTACCCCCATAAAATTTTCTTGATATGTCATTATTATTTTCGATGTCTTTGTATATGGGTTATAGAGAGTAAAATTCTTATGAGTTTTACCTGCTCTTTTTTCACAATCGATAAATCCATTGTTACGATAATTTTCAACAAAATTGAAAAATTCTTTATCGTCTATAGCTCTTAAAATCATCTCGAAAGCATCAGTAGCTACTATCTTTTCCGATTCTAAAAATTCAAATTCCAAAAAATCATATTTATCAAGATTCTTAGTATTAATAGAAACTCTAAGATTTTTAGAAATCAACTCAATAAAGTCGAAGCCATATCGTGTTTTTAATTGCCGTGATATATTTTCTATAAATTTTTTTCTCTTATTTAAGAGACTGTTATATACATCTTTGAATTTAGGAGAGAAGACAAAATTTTTATAATCCAATAAAATATCATCGAATATAGGGATATTACGTCTAAACTTAGAGTAATTTACAATTGGAATCCCATTTTTCTTATAGTAATCAGCCTTTAATGTTTCTAGTTGCAAAATTTCCGATCTAAAGTGGTCTTCAATAGAATCTCCATAAATTCTATTAAAAAGAAAATCTAGATGGTTATTGAGATATTTATAATTTTGATTAGTAATATCTGTACAGAAAGTCAGATATGTATAGTAATTAAACTCGAAGACTTTTTTTATTATTTCTTCTTTATCGAAATCTGTTGTATGCTGTAAAATATACTCTATCTTCAATATTTCTTGTTCTATATTCCTAAATATATATCTTTTTTCAAATTCATTAAGATTTAAATATCTCAAATTTTGAGTATAGATAGTGTTCAATCTAAAATTAAAAAATAATATGTCATCAACTTTAAGATAAAAACTTTTAATGAGGGTATTAAAGGCTAAAGATGCACTCATGAGCCCTTTTGCTATCGTTCCTGTATTATGGGATATAAACTGTGTTTTCAAGAGATAAGGTTGTTCATTAAAATAATTCAAAAAGACTTGTTGATTCTCTTTAGTCATATGATATACAATTAATTCTTCTTGAGAATATCCTGTCAAAAACAGAGTATAATTATATTTAGACATTTTAGAGATTAATAATTTTATTAAATTACCAGTTGAATCATCAGCACAACAAAATATAATATCTGGTTTTATATCATACAGATTCTTTTCAATATTATCAACCGAAAGATAATCATCGATCGTTTCTTTTATACTACTGATTTTTTCTCGAAGTGTCTTAGTTTTTAATTGTCCAACATCAGATATAGAATACCCTAGTTGTGCAGTAATATTTTTTAATTCAACACTATCGCCATCAATAACTACAATATTTTTAAAACCAAATTTATCTAATTCATAAACAAGAGGTGCCCCGACAGTTCCAAGACCAATTATTAATATTTTCTTATCAATTATAGATTTATACTGTAAATTAGGTTCAATATCGTTATGTAATGATAAAAATTGTATATTCCTAGATAATCGTTGATAATCATCCCATTCATCTTCATTAATTTCAAAAACAAGAGAATTTTCTTTCAGAAGGTTATATATATCAATGTTATTATATGAAAAATTTTTATCTAAATATTTCATTTCCTCCCACAGTTCTTTTATACAAGGAGAATGAATCACTTTCTCTCCCCCTTTACATGCAGGATACATAATTATATCTTTTTCTCTCTTGACAAAACCTCTTCCGGATTTTAGTATATATTTCATTTTAAATCTACTGAACACATATGCAAAAATTAAGAAAAAATGGTAATAGCTATATACCACTTTTTCTTGTTCTTAGATTAACAAGCAATAAAGCAACCGCCATTACATACTTGTTCTTCTACTTCGATATCTTCGATAAACATATGCCTGTTCTCCTTTCGTTATGATATCCCAATTATAACTTATTTATGTCACAAAATTAAAAAATTGAAGATATGAAATTTTTTAATAAATTTATTTCATATCTTCAATTTTGCTGAATTGATAAATTTTATGTTAGTATAACAGTCAAACTATTGATTAGGAGGATACAGCATGAAAAAAGTAATAGCCATTTTTCTCTTTATACAAACTGTTGTGGTAATAGATATTATTATCTTTCCCCCTTTTGGTTAGTTCTTAGATATTGGGATAGTCTCTGTTCTAATATCTTAGAGAGACCTAATTGTTCTATTTCAGAAACTTTTAAAATATATTGCTCAACTTCTTCAAGATTAACACTATTTTCTATTAAGTAGGAGTATACTAGGACTAAAAAATTTAATAAAATTATTTCAAACGTATCAAATACATCAAGAATCATTCTTAACTGATTGACAAAAAAGTTGAAATGAGTTGTTAATCTCCGTTCTACTAACTCAGAAATTAAATTTAAATATGTATACTTTAAAGCCTTTCTAAAATCTAACAAGGGACTATAAATTTCTGAGCGTGATACCAGTTCTTTTCCTAAAAATAACAAATCTGTGTCAGATAGGAAAGGCATAGTATTCCCAAAAAGATGGATTTCATAAGCAGTCCAATCTTCAATATCAAATAAATAATTCGATAAAAATTTGCTATCATCTAGAGATAAAGTGAAATCTCTATCAATTAGATGAATAGCATTTTTTATCACCAAAGTATTTAATTTATCATATAACAATTGACTTTCTTTGTATTTGTCAAGTAGCTTAAGCAATGATTGTTTATCGTTTTCTGCTGATAGCTTCGAAATTTTATTCATAAGTAACTGATGTTGAGTAGGTTTATAATCTCTAAGAGCAAATCCAAATTCTGAAAATGTTAAATTAATACCTTCAATTACTTCTAACATCTTATCAGCAGAAAGCATAGTTTGGCCAGATTCAAATTTTGATAATTGAGAAACTGATAATTTATTTTTTGAAACATCCTTTTGTTTAACTTTTCTAGCAATTCTCAACTCTTTATAGAATTCACCTAATTTTAATAATTCATTAGAATCCATGTCATTATTCCTCCTTAGCAAACTCCATCTCACAAAATATTATTATCATTCCTAAAAAGTCTATTATTAGTGATCATACCATTTATTCATTGCTTTAATTACTTTCAATTTTTTTCGTTTCTAAATGACTATTTCATAATATCATATAAGTATGGTACTATACTTTCCCCGTCTAAATCAGCTAAATTTTTTTATCCACTTATACTCCACATGTTCTTCTGGATCTAATTTAATATTGATATTTTCATTTTGAAGTAAGTTGGCACTATAGACAAGTCTTGTAAATATCTTATTATTATCTATATTACTATCTTCATGAATAATGTTTTCTAATGAAATAACTAGGCCAACTTCCTCTTGACACTCTCTGATTGCAGCTTGTCTAGGAAGCTCCCCATCTTCTACACTCCCACCTGGAATATCCCAATAAGAGGGATAATAATTTTTTTCTCCTCGTTTAATATCACTACGTTTTATTACAAGATATTTATTTTTAAACATTATCAAACTATGTGCTATTAATTTATTTTCCATTAATTTTCTTTCCTTTCTCTTGTTCTGTAATTGATACTTCTTAATAATCGTTTTTTCTTTCCATAATTAGACTTTTTATCTTTTAATTGTAAAGTGTCTATTACATCTATAGCATATGGTAGAGTATTTGTTGTAAACTCTATTTCAATTTCATAGTCAATTTGTCCGTTATAATAATTTTTATCCAAATAGATGATAATCCCTTTTATAATTATTGAATACCGTTCTGTAACTAATAATCCAATTTTCTCAAATAATAAGCCATT
>JAGZRP010000115.1 GCA_018381595.1 Bacillota bacterium | reverse complement strand
GTTCCTCGATGGTCTATAGTTGTGAACCCTGTTATACTAACAATTATTTTATCTATTGTCACTTGGATAATTCCCAAGACCGAATGCTTACTACCAGGCATTTTTAGTTTGGGGATCACTCTGTATTATATAATTTGTTGGATAAGCTTAAAAAAAGATAGAAATTTATGTCTAAAAAGAAAGTTTTAGTAATTGGTGGCACAGGGATTGCGGGACAATTTATTACAGATTACTTGCTACATTATCATGATATTTGTGAATTATTTATAGCATCAAGAGGTATTCATAAGATATCAGAGAAGAAAGTAAAGTTCATAAAAATGGACATACATGATACCCAAAATATAGAATCTGTTATTAAACAATTTGATATTATAATTTTGGCACTTGGTCCTTTTTCATGTGTAGGAACAGATATTTATACAATTTGTTTAAGAAATCACGTAATATGTGTTGATATTAATGATGACTATGGACATAGTGGACGTGTACTAGAAATAAAAAATGAGAACATAACAAATTTTCGGGGAACAATTTTTACAGGAATGGGATTATGTCCAGGGTTGACAACTTTCATGCTAGAATATGCTGCAGAACAATTAAAAAAAACTGTTTTAGAAGCCGAATTGAGAATCTATTTTGGAGCAGGTGTTGTTTCTGGAACAGCTTCAATAATCAATATGTTTGAGGGTTTTAAAGATGACCTGATGCTCCTTTCAGAAAGGGAAATCCGAAGAATAAAACCAACTAAATATCATTCAGATAGAACTTTTACTTTTGATCGTTTTCATTCCAATATGCCATTAATATTCTTTTCTAGTCCTGAAATAAGGACTATACAACGAGCTAGTCGATTTGAAGAACTACAAAATTTTGATTGTGCTTTTCATCTGCAAAATCTTCCTATGGGCATAGTTCCCTTACTAAGAAAGAGCTCTTTTATTAGAAAATTGATTTGTAAAATGGTCAATAAACAACAGGGGCAATTGGAGAAAAATGAGAAAAACGAGAAATCTGTGATAGTATGTACTTATGTAAGAAATCAAAATTCTATTGTAAAATGTTTATTGCACTCAGATTCCTCATTTAGATTAACAGGAGTATTTTGTGCGGTAATTGTGCTCTCGATAATAAAAGGATGTATACCAATTATGCCTGGCATCTTTACTTTTGAAGACATAAATATCAATCTGCACATGTTAAACGAAATATTAAAAAACAACAACATAAATATATCTATAGAGGAATAGTATTATGGTTTATAATAAATATATAGGAATAATAGGTGGAACTGGAACAATTGGTTCTATTATAGTTAAATATTTATTACAACTACAAACTCACTTCCATGTTTTAATTGGTGGTAGGAGATCCATAAAAGAAATATCTATGTCTACATTTTATAATAGTGAGCGACTTAAGTATAACCAAATGAACTATAACAATGATGTAGAATTGGATAATTTTTGTTCTCAATGTTTGTTGGTTATTAATGCTGTTGGACCTTCATTTAAAATAAATGACAAGATTGCCTTACATGCATTAAGAAATAATTGCCACTACATCGATATAGGAGGATATGGCATTTTGCGTGATTTATTAAAACCATATGAAAAAAGCATTGAAGCTCAGAAACTTTGCTTTATTATAGGTGTTGGTTGGATGCCTGGTATTTCAGGCGTATTTTCTAAAACTATTATAGAGACTCATTTAAACAGCCCAGAAAATACTAATTTTAATATCTATTATGGTGCTGTTGATAATTGGTCATATAGTTCAACTTATGATCTGGCAGCATCATCTATGGGAAAAACACGTTCCTATGTTTATTCTCATGGAAAGGAAATACAGGTGTCTCCTTTTCGATATACACATCACAAATTTTTTCCTTTCATTGGACATAAAAAAATATGTATGCCATCATTTGACGAACAATTAACTCAATTGGCTACTTCTTTAAAACAAATAAGAAAGATATCAACATTCATTATGCTAAATGACTATATCTCAATGGGGAAGTTTATGTTTATAAAGATCTTTTATAAACATAATTTAAATAAAGCAACACTTATGTTGCAAGATGATTATCAACGTCTCGTTAAGAAAGAGAATAAGTGGGGAAGTGTAATTTGTCAAGTTTCTAAAATAGAGCCAGAAAGAAAGATAGATACCTTTTACTATTTATATACAAAAAATAATTTATTATATACTGCATTACCTGCTGTTATTACTACTCAATACATTTTAGAAGGTAAAACAAAAATAGGATTAAATTGTCTTTGTGACTCTTTGAATTGCCAATCTTTTATGTCGGATTTAGACTTTTACGGAATAAAATATTCATATTATGAACATAAAAATTAAAAAGAAAATTCTTGTGTGTATGTTGTGGTTATGTGCCATAGCATGTTTCACTGGTTTTCCCTGGATATTTTTCTCATGGGATGTAATTCACTCTTACATGGGAATCCATGATATACCATCAGACTTGACAATTGTCTTGTTTCGAGAAGAATGTTTGTTCTTCGGTTTTTTCTGTATTTATTTTCTCTTTCTTAGAAATATCGAAAAATATAAAGGACTTATTAGCTTCTGTTCTTTCTTAGTCGCATTTATGGGTGGTTTTATGTACTTGCTAAAACTTCAAACAGGGATTGTACATATATCATCAGATTATGAACCTTTTATTTGGCTTATAATTGGAAGTTTCATATTTTATTTAAATCATAGTATTAATGGTATAGCACCAAAGAAACAAAAACTTCCCGTTTTAAGTTGTTTATTCCAAGTGCAGGCAGGAGTATTGCTATTGAACATTGTAAATATTTTAGTCCCCGAACAGACTTGGAAAATAATGTTCAATATTTCTTATTCTACAGTTTCACCTTATGATAAATATACATTTGGAATGATAAGTGGTTTTACTGCTTTCTCTTCTATTATTATATATTATATCAGTAATAGGATTCTTTTTTTTATGAATTTATCTAAAGCGATTCTCATTTTCTCTTTTCTTTATTTCTTAGGTTTCTTTGTGTGGGGAAACTTTAGTGAGTTGTATAAACCTCTATTTATTTTATATGTAGTATTAGTTGAGATTTTAAATATTGTAGGAATTAATTATATATTTAAAAGGAGGATATATGAGAAATAAAGAAGGGCTAGTCGATGATTTGATAACATCAATTCCAGGAGAATGGAAATTTGATGAACAAGTATCACAACATTTCGACACTCATGTAAGAAAAAGTGTCCCATTGTACGAGGAAGTACAAAAGGCTGTTATCGAAATAAGTGAATGGTTTATTAGAGACAATAGTGTTGTATATGATTTAGGTTCCTCTACAGGAGAAACCATTTCTCTTTTATTACAAAAGCATTCAAGAAAAAAGAATGTGAGATTCATCGGAGTCGAAGAAAGTTTACCAATGATAGAGATTGCAAGAAAAAAATGTAGTAGCGAATTAGTTCAATTTCTACAACAACATATAGAGGAAATAAATGAATTTGCTAATATAGATTTAGTTTTATCATTGTATACGTTACAGTTTTTACCTTTATGGAAAAGAAAAAAAGTCTTACAACGGATATATAATGGATTAGTAGAAGGTGGAGCTTTTATATTTGTAGAGAAAATAAGGGCGGAAAATTCACTGTTTGAGGATATATGGAATGACTTGTATTGGGATTTTAAGCAAGAAAATGGTTTGAATGAACAACAAGTTATAAAAAAGGCTCAAAGTTTGAGAGGCGTTTTGATTCCATTGAGTCTTACAGAGAATTTGAGTCTACTATCTGATGTCGGTTTTCAATGTATGGATACTTTCATTAAATGGCACAATTTTGCAGGAATTATAGCTGTAAAAATGCCTTCGAAAAATGATATAGAAGAAAATACTTATTTAAATACAGATAAAAATAATAAAATACAGCAATGAATACAAAGTTGATAATTCACATACTAATTAGTTTGATCTCATTAAGTGGATTAATTGTTTATTATTACGCATTTCTACTAGGTTACAAAAAACATAATTCTCAATTAAAAAAACAATCAAAGCTTCCGGAAAAGTTATATTTTATGAGCACTTATCCAGCACTCATATGGTATGTATTACCCTTTATAGAGCAACCAAGGATGCATGGAATATATGACTGGTTAAATGGCGAATTTGTTTTTTTTAATGTTTT
>JAGZRP010000114.1 GCA_018381595.1 Bacillota bacterium | reverse complement strand
AGTTGTGCAGATGTTTTAATTTTGACAATTAAAACAACTACTACAATTATAACAGAAATGGATAAACTTGCAAGAGAGTTGCCTGAGTATGATGTTATAAAAGAAATACTAGGATGTGGTAAAAAACTAACATCAAGAGTAATAGCAGAAATTGGAGATGTCAGAAGATTTAAGAATGCAGGAAGCATTATTGCTTATGCTGGATTAGATGCTCCACCATATCAATCTGGACAATTTGAAGCAACAAATAGGCATATATCAAAAAGAGGAAATAAATATTTAAGAAAAACAGGTTATGAAGTGATGAAATCCATTAAAAGTAGTTGTAGTAAAGATAATGAATTAAAATCTTATATTATCAAAAAGGAAAACGAAGGTAAGTTAAAGAAAGTAGCCAAAATAGCAGGATTAAATAAATTCTTAAGAATGTATTATGGAATAGTAAAAAAGAAATATAAACAATTAGAAATATGGTGATTTCTACTTCTTAATATGAAAAAAAAGGCCTAGCAATAGGTCCGCGTTAGCATGATCTAATATATAACATATAATTTTTTAAAAAAAGTTGTAAAAAACTATTGATTTTTATTAGCAAGTTTTTATGTAAAATGTCATACACTTTTTTCCAAAAATTGCTATTAAAAAAGGAAACTATGTTATATTTTAATTGTGTTATACAATTAAGGAGGCAAAAGTGATATGACAAAATTTGTGTATTCCTTCAAAGAAGGAAACAGAGACATGCGCGAATTATTAGGAGGGAAGGGTGCAAACCTTGCAGAAATGACTAACATTGGTCTACCAGTACCTCGTGGATTTACGGTAACAACCGAAGCTTGTAATCAATATTACAAAGATGGAGAAGTTATCACAGATAATATTCAAGCTGAAATATTTTCTAAATTAGAAGAATTAGAAAATACAACAGGTAAAAAATTAGGGGATACTTCAAATCCATTATTAGTTTCCGTACGTAGTGGTTCTAGAGCAAGTATGCCTGGAATGATGGATACTGTATTAAATTTAGGATTAAATGATGAAGTTGCAAAAGGATTTGCACAAGTTACAGGAAATCCAAGATTTATTTATGATTCTTATCGTCGTTTTATTATGATGTTTGCTGATGTTGTAAAGGGATATTCTAAAAGTTCTTTTGATAGAGTATTAGACGATATGAAAAAAGAGAAAGGAGTATCACTAGATACAGAATTATCAGCTCAAGATATGATGGAATTAACAGAGAAGTTTAAATCTATCTACCAAGAATTATCTGGAGTTGCTTTCCCACAAGATCCAAAAGAACAATTACTAGAATCTGTGAAAGCTGTATTCCGTTCTTGGAATAATGAAAGAGCTATCATTTATAGAAGAATGAATGATATTCCAGGTAGCTGGGGAACTGCTGTTAATGTACAAGAAATGGTTTATGGAAACCGTGGTGAAACTTCTGGAACAGGAGTTGCATTTACACGTAATCCAGCAACAGGAGAAAAGAAATTATTTGGTGAATATTTAATTAATGCACAAGGTGAAGATGTGGTTGCAGGAATTCGTACACCACAACCAATTGAGACATTAAAAGATGTAATGCCAGAAGTTTATGAAGAATTTACTCGTATTGCTACTATCTTGGAAAATCATTATAAAGATATGCAAGATATGGAATTTACGATTGAAAATGGAAAATTATTCATGCTTCAAACTCGTAATGGAAAAAGAACTGCAGCGGCAGCATTAAAAGTAGCTGTTGATATGGTAGAAGAAGGAATGCTTACAAAAGAAGAAGCAATTCTAAAAGTAGAACCAAAACAACTGGATCAATTATTACACCCAATGTTTGATGCAGAATCATTAAAAACAGGAAAAGTAATCGCAACAGGACTTGCAGCATCTCCAGGGGCAGCTTGTGGAAAAATCTATTTTACGGCAGAAGCAGTAACAGAACACAAGAATGCAGGAGAAAAATGTGTATTAGTTCGTCTTGAAACATCTCCAGAAGATATTCAAGGAATGAATGATGCAGAAGGTGTATTAACCATTCGTGGTGGAATGACTTCTCATGCAGCAGTGGTTGCTCGTGGAATGGGAAGATGTTGTGTTTGTGGTTGTGGCGAATTAACCATTGATGAAGAAGCAAAGACAATTACAACCAAAGAAGGAATTGTATATCACGAAGGTGATTACATTTCATTAGATGGTTCTACAGGAACTGTTTATGGTGGAGAAGTAAAAACAGTAGAACCAACCATTAGTGGAGACTTTGAAACCTTTATGAATTGGGCTGACAATATTCGTACGCTTGGTGTGCGTGCTAATGCAGATACACCAAAAGATGCTCGTCAAGCATTAAGTTTTGGAGCAGAAGGAATCGGTCTTGTTAGAACAGAACACATGTTCTTTGAAGAATCTCGTATTTTTGCAGTAAGACAAATGATTACAGCAGAGACAAAAGAACAAAGAGAAGTTGCTCTTGCTAAAATATTACCAATGCAAAGAGATGACTTTGAACAAATTTTTGAAGCAATGGAAGGAAATCCAGTAACCATTCGTTATTTAGACCCACCACTTCATGAATTTTTGCCTCATACTGATGAAGAAATCAAGCCTTTAGCAGAAAGCTTAGGTATGACTTTTGAATCACTAAAAACTAGAATTGAATCTTTAAAAGAGTTTAATCCAATGATGGGACATCGTGGTTGTCGTCTTGCAGTGACTTATCCAGAAATTGCAGAAATGCAAACAAGAGCTGTGATTGAAGCTGCTATGAATGTGAATCAAAAAGGAATGCATGTTGTTCCTGAAATCATGATTCCACTTGTTGGTGATGAAAACGAATTAAGATATGTAAAAAATATTGTTACCAAAGTAGCAGATGATATTATTAAAAATAGTGGTACTTCTTTGGAATACCATGTGGGAACGATGATCGAAATTCCAAGAGCTGCCTTAACTGCAGATAAAATTGCAGAAGAAGCAGAATTCTTCAGTTTTGGAACCAATGACTTAACACAAATGACATTTGGTTTCTCACGTGATGATGCTGGTAAATTCTTAAATGATTACTATGCAAACGGAATTTTCGAAAATGATCCATTTGCTAAATTAGATCAAACAGGTGTTGGTCAATTAGTAAAAATAGCTGTAGAAAAGGGAAGAAGTACACGTCCAAATATCAAACTTGGTATTTGTGGAGAACATGGTGGAGAACCATCAAGTGTTGAATTCTGTCATAGACTAGGATTAACTTATGTATCTTGTAGTCCATACCGTGTACCACTTGCAAGATTAGCAGCAGCCCAAGCCGCAGTGAAGTATGGAACAGAAAAATAATTGATAGATTGAAATAAGACTAAGATAATTTCTATTTTAGTCTTTTTCGTTCCTAAAATATTTGACATTCTTAATGTGATATCATACAATAATTACTAACAAAAAGGAGTAGTATGAATGGAAAATGAATATCAACTATGGGAAAAAGTTTTTTCTGATTTTTCCAAACAAGCAAAGTCATTAAGAAAAGAAAACCGTGAAAGTGTATTAGAAGGTATCAAAGAAAATGATAAGAATGCTTGGGAGGAACTAATGGTATATTATTTACCTTCCCTTGTTCAGATTTATCAAAAAGAGGTACCAGAATCCATTTGTGAAGAGGTACCATTTGATGAATATATCATAAAGTTTCAGGAAAAGTTCTATCAAAGAATCCATCATGGACAAATTGATAATAGATATCTATATTTAGAGTTATCTAAATCTGCAAAAAGTGTAATTCAACATATAAAAAAAGAGAGAAAAAAAGAAAGCAAGATTAGAGTAGAAGATATTATGGAAATGGATAAACATCCAAAATATGCAACGATGATGGAACTAGTACCAGATTTAGAAGAAGTTTTGAATCAAAATTTGAAAACAGAATATGTTTCAATCTTATGCGAATATTTTGGCATTCAAACCAAACCACTTTCTATAAAAGAACTTGCACATAAGTATCAATTAAAAGAGGGAAAAATTCAAAGTATGGTTAATGCTGGAATTGCCGCACTTCGAACAAAGAAAGTTTTTACTGAAGTATTGGAAGCTTATGGATATACACCAGATGAAATTTCCAAAAGAAAACAGGATATGAAATATTTCACGAAAAAAAGTTCTGCACTAAAAGAACAAAATATGGGAACCTATATTTATCACCCCGCTC
>JAGZRP010000113.1 GCA_018381595.1 Bacillota bacterium | reverse complement strand
TAAAAAAAGTAACCGGCTTTACACCGCGATTGATGAGACCTACTTATGGTGCGGTCAATGAAAAAGTTCGTCATCAGACCAATTTAAAAGTCGTTATGTGGACCGTAGATACTAGAGATTGGGAAAATAAAAATGTAAAATCAATTATCAAAAAAACACTTCCACATATTCAAGATGGTAGTATTATTCTCATGCATGATACGAAAGAAAGAACCGTGGAAGTATTAAAAAAATTATTAAGTGAATTAAAATCTGAAGATTATCAATTTGTAACTGTGAGTGAATTAGAGCAAATTCAAAATTTGAAGCAAAATAAACATGAAAAATAGTAGTAATATTAAGCAAATTGAATTACTTGATATTCAAAGAATTGCTTCTCTTTGCTATATTGTAACAACCATGGTTTCTATTTTTTTAACCACACACCGGGAAGATGTTTTAAAGGGAAAAGATGGTTCTCTTACAAACTTGCAAGCAAAAAAGATTAATGTTGGAAATCATTTTACGATTTTAATTCTTGCCTGTGTTTTTCTATACGTAAACCATGTAAATTTAAACCTTGCAAGAGAACAAGGAAAAGATACTCACTTACTTACTTTGCAATATACAAGTGCCGTTCTTGCTGTAATAGGAGCTATATTAGTTTTATATGTAGTTATTGTAGAACCAGTTCAAAATGAAACAGGTGCCTTCGAAAATCCGGAATTATAAAAGATAATACTTATATAAGTATTACCTTTTTTTGTGATATAAAATATTTGACAATTCTGTTTCCATATTGCTATCTAATCTGATGTTAGGATTCATATCTAACATGGTAAATAGATTCGCAATTTGTCTTTTCGTTAGTAAAGATTTATTCCTAGGAATAAATGAAGATGGAATGGTTACAAGTCCATCTTCACGCGTCGTCGGCGGTGAAAAAAGAATGAACCCTTTTTCCTCTATCAAATATTCCAGTGGTTCTTCATGAGAAGCATCATGTATCCACAATTTTGTCTTACCATTAGAATTCACATATGCTTGTTGTTCTCTTTTTTGAAAGATTTGGTTATTGACTAATTGGGCTGCAAATTTAGAATGACTTATCAAATCCGTTTGTTTATCCTTAGGATTTCTTACAATATAGCAATCTTCTTCTGTCTCATCATAACTAGGAACAATAAAAAGCTGTGGTTCCATTGGTGTTCGATAAATTGGATATAAATTAAAATCATACTTTTCTTTTCCATAATTAGTATCAATATATATTATACTTTGTTCACTTATATTCAAAGTTCCCACCTCTTTTTTATCATATCATAAAAAGAAAAAATTCTCTACTAGGTTGTAATGTAGTTATGTTATAATTCCATATGGAGGTATATATGACTGCAATGCAATTAATTGGACTCAATACAAAATATTATAGGTACAAATACCATTTAACACAAGAACAATATGCGAATATGACTAAGTTTAAAATGGCATATATTAGCACAATAGAAACTGGAGATGCAAACTTAACTTGTAAGAATATTGATTTGATTGCTACTAGTTTTGGAATAAAAGTAGAACAATTATTTCAGGAAGAAACTGCTAAAATTGCTTCTTCATTTCCATCTAGAATTGATATGTATCATAAAATAGAGTGAACGAATCGTCACTCTATTTTTTATTATAAAAAACATCCCTAATTTACTACTATCAATACAAAGTATTAATAGGTAACTAAAATTCTTTAAAAATAAAACCTTGCGAATGCTGATATTATTTTGATATATCTTCAAGAACTTTCATATCTTGCCTATCTTTATCTCTTAATTCATAGCCTGAATGGAATATCTTTTGTCCTTTTAAGGATATACATGGAATTCTTTTTCCTTCAAAAGTAGCATTACTGAAAAAATCCTTTTCAAATTCATAGAATCCACCTTCCAAATCTGCTTGTTTTGAAGTTCCATCTTCATTCAAAATAAATGGATGAATATCTAAATATCCATATTTTTCACTATATAATTCTATTCTAACAGGCTTCCAATCCGTGTCTATTTCATACCCATATTCCAAAAGTATGTTTAACAATTTTTCTGTATGTTGTGCATCAAAATCCACATCAATATCTCTATGATTTCGTGTTTGTTTTCCTGCCAATATATCAACACCCCAACCACCATCAATCCAATAGGTTATATTCGCATTTTCTAATAAATTGATAATAGTCATTAAATCTTCTTTTGTTGTTATCTCTTTTTTATTCATATCAGTTCTCCTTATAAGTTACTATTTATATTATACTATAAAAAAAGAAAGATTTCTCTTTCTCTTAAAATAAACTAAGTTGACTCGATTCATCCATATCATCAAGCATTCCCATCATTCTCATTTTATCAATTAATGTTGCAGAAACTTTACCACGTTTTTGTAAGTCTTCAATACTTAAGAATGGACACTTTTCACGTTCTTCTACAATCTTTTCTGCTACAGTAATTCCTAGACCATCAATGGTTTTAAATGGTGGAATTAGGGTATGTTCATCTTTGATTTTAAAGTTCTTTGATTCACTTTCTGTGACACTTAGTGGCGCAAAACGAATTCCACGAGCTGTTGCTTCTAGAGCAATTTTTAAAGACTCAATAATATTGATTTCTTTATTACTTGCTTCTTTTCCCTTTGCTTCCAATTCTGCAATCTTCGCTTTTATCGCATCATAACCTTTTATCATTGTTTCGATATCAAAGTCATCAATACGAATTGAGAAATAAGAACAGTAATACCAAAGTGGATGATGGACTTTGAAATATGCAACACGAAATGCACTAATAACGTAAGCTGCTGCATGAGCTTTTGGGAACATGTACTTAATTTTCCCACAAGAGTCAATAAACCAACTTTCAATTCCGGCATCTTCCATGTCTTTTTTAAATTGTGCCCATTGTTCTGGTTGTTTACTCGCTTTTCCTTTACGAACAAACTCCATGATTTTAAATGCTTTGATTGGTTCTAATCCTTTATACATTAAATATACCATGATATCGTCACGACACCCAATTACTTCTTTAAATGGAACAATTTCATTTTTAATCAATTCTTGGGCATTTCCAAGCCAAACATCAGTACCATGAGAAAGTCCTGATATTTTAATTAATTCGGCAAAGGTCGTTGGTTTGGTATCTACTAACATTTGAATGGTAAATTTTGTACCAAACTCTGGAATTCCTAAGGTTCCAGTTGGACACATGATTTGTTCTTTGGTAACACCTAGTGGTTCTGGTCCACAAAAGATTCCCATTGTTTCTTTATCATCTAATGGTACTTTTGTGACATCCATCCCAGATAGGTCTTGTAACATACGTAAATGGGTTGGATCATCGTGTCCTAGAATATCTAGTTTTAAGACATCTTGGTCAATGGCATGGTAATCAAAGTGAGTCGTTCTCCATAAGCTTTCGTTATCATCTGCTGGGTATTGGAATGGTGTAAAGTCATATACATCCATGTATCCAGGAATAACAACAATTCCTCCAGGGTGTTGGCCAGTAGTCCTTTTAACCCCGGTACATCCTTTTGCAATACGTTCTACTTCTGCTGTACGCATCGTAATTCCTTTATCCTCACAATATCCCTTTACATAACCAAAGGCTGTTTTATCCGCTACCGTACCAATTGTTCCAGCACGATAAACATTGTCAACACCAAATAATACTTTTGTATATTCATGGGCTTTCCATTGATAATCTCCAGAGAAGTTCAAATCGATATCTGGAACTTTATCTGCATTAAATCCTAAGAATGTTGCGAATGGCATGTCTTGTCCCTGTTTATCCATATCTGTACCACACTTTGGACAAGCACGATTTGGAAGGTCAAATCCACTCGAATAAGTAGCTCCTAGTGCTTCCCCATCTTCTTCAAAAATACTGTGTTTACAATTTGGACATACATAGTGTGCAGGAAGTGGATTTACTTCTGTAATTCCCATCATCGTTGCAACAAAACTACTTCCTACAGAACCACGGCTACCTACTAAGTATCCATCGTCATTAGAATGTTTTACAAGCTTTTGAGCAATCAAATAAATTACGTCAAATCCTCCACCAATAATTCCCTTTAATTCTTGTTCAATGCGTTCTTCAATAATCGTAGGAAGGTCATCCCCATATATTTCATGGGCTTTTCCATAAACCAATTCTTTTACCGTTTCTACAGAATTTTCAATTTTAGGAGAAAATGG
>JAGZRP010000112.1 GCA_018381595.1 Bacillota bacterium | reverse complement strand
TTTCTTCATATTAACACATCCTAATTCTATTTTATCATAGCATACAATTGAGTTAATGACACAGATTTGTGTCAGTTTTGTCTTGTTCTTGACAGATTGAAATATGTTTGTTATGATGAATACAGACCAATCGTCGGTATAATAGGAGGAACTATGGGAAGAAATAAATATCCAGAACAAACAAAGGATAATATTTTAAAGACAGCAACTAAGCTTTTTATGGAAAAAGGATATGACCAAACCAGTGTGCAGGATATCTTAAACGAGTTAAAACTTTCAAAAGGTGGACTTTATCATCATTACAAATCTAAAGAGGAAATTTTGGAGGCAGTAATGCAGAAACGAGCAGAATATGTAAGTCTTCTTCTTCAGGAAACGATTGAAAAGATACAAGCAAAAAATGCAAAGGAAAAATTGAAAAAAATACTTTATCATCTTGCGACCGATAAAGAGACTCACGACTTGGATATCATATTAACGACTCATATCAATCCATATTTTGTTGTGAATGGAATGCAATCATGCATGGAATATGATGCTCCTATTATCAGTCAATTAATTGAAGAAGGAAATCAGGATGGCTCTCTTAAAGTAGAAAATCCAGAGTTTTGCTCAGAAATATTTTTAATGCTTTTAAATTATTGGGCGAATCCAATTTTATTTCATCGAGATCAAGAAGAGACAAATAAAAGAATTCGTTATTTCCAATCGCTTATGAACTATCTTGGATTTGATATCATAGATGATGAATTGCTTTCTGTTTTAACACCATATTATTATTTATCATAATAGAACATGACTGTTTTCAATACAGTCTATTTTTTAAAAATATACAAACCGACCGTTGGTTTTTGAAAAGAGGGATAACATGAAAGAAGATAAAATATTAAGAAAAACAAAACAAATTATGACCTATACGGATTCAGTTATAGAAAATTCAAAGAAACTACGTAAGCCATCTGCCCGTATTGATAAGATTGGTACTATGATTGGAACAGGGGTTAGTATAATATTAATAGGAGCAGGAATTGTTCAGTTTGTCATTGGAAATCCATTGTGGGCAGCTTTAACAGTTGTATTCGGTGTAGTAGCACTCACATCAAACTGTATTCACTATTATCAAGTTTATCGTAAAAATTAATTTACCTATTTGCTATTTCCGTTCCATTCATAGATTTACTTTTATTTTATAAAATAAAAACATTTACACATATGTAAAATATGTGATATAATAGCGAGAGCTTAAGAGGAAGTGTATTTTATGAAAGAAATTAGAAATATTGCAATTATTGCACACGTAGACCACGGAAAAACAACACTCGTAGACCAATTATTAAAAATGTCAGGAACATTTAGAGAGAATGAAGAAGTATCGAGTATGGATTCCAATGCCATTGAACAAGAAAGAGGAATTACAATTCTAGCAAAGACAACAGCAATCGACTATAAAGGAGTACGTATCAATATTTTAGATACGCCAGGACATGCTGACTTTGGTGGAGAAGTAGAACGTATCATGAACATGGTTGATGGAGTTCTACTTGTTGTAGATGCATATGAAGGAACGATGCCACAAACACGTTTCGTTTTAAAGAAAGCATTAGAAGCACATGTAACACCAATTGTTGTTGTGAACAAAATTGATAAACCATCTGCTCGTCCAACAGAAGTTGTTGACGAAGTGATGGATTTATTCATTGAGTTAGGTGCTGATATTGAACAATTAGAATTCCCAGTGGTATATGCAAGCGCATTATCAGGAACTTCTAGTTTAGATGCTGATATTGCAACCCAAAAAGAAACAATGGATCCTATCTTAAATATGATTGTAGATTATATTCCTGCACCAGATGTTGATGTAGAAGGTGGATTCCAATTTCAACCAGCATTATTAGATTATAATGACTTTGTTGGAAGAATCGGTATTGGTCGTGTAAAACGTGGAAAAGTAAAAGTAAATGAAATGGTGAGTTGTATTCGCCTAGACGGTTCTGTAAAACAGTTCCGTATTCAAAAGATGTTTGGATATCTAGGATTAAAAAGAATAGAAATTCAAGAAGCAAATGCAGGAGATATCGTTGCTATTGCAGGACTTCCAGATATCGAAGTTGGAGAAACAGTTTGTACTGTTGGAATTGAAGATGCACTTCCTTTATTACGTATTGATGAACCAACACTACAAATGACATTTGGAGTAAACTCATCTCCATTCGCAGGACGTGAAGGAAAGTTTTTAACTGCACGTAAAATTGATGAACGTTTACAAAAAGAAACAGAACGTGATGTTAGTTTAAAAGTAGTGCCAAATCCTGGAGATAGTGAATCATTTATCGTATCAGGAAGAGGAGAATTACACCTTTCTATTTTAATTGAAAATATGAGACGTGAAGGCTTTGAATTACAAGTATCAAAACCAGAAGTTATCATCAAAGAAATCGATGGAGTAAAATGTGAACCATTTGAAGATGTACAAATTGATGTACCAGAAGAATATGTAGGTTCTGTAATTGAAGCATTAGGAAATCGTGAAGGAACAATGGAAAATATGGTAACCCATGAAGACCAAGTACGTTTAAATTATGTGGTTCCATCTCGTGGATTAATTGGATTCACAACTGAGTTTATGACAATGACAAAAGGATATGGTATGTTGAACCATACATATAAAGAATATCGTAAACTTGCTTCTAATCATGTTGGACAGAGAAAAGCAGGGGTTCTAGTTTCTATGGAAAATGGAAAAGCAACTGCTTATGCATTAGGACAATTAGAAGACCGTGGTGTTATGTTTATTGAACCAGGTGCTGAAGTTTATGAAGGTATGATCGTAGGAGAGCATGCTCATGATAATGACCTTGCCGTTAATGTTGTAAAAGGTAAAAAATTAACAAATACACGTGCAAGTGGTAGTGATCATACGGTTGTATTAAAACGTCCACGTGCGATGAGTCTAGAAGTTTGTCTCGATTATATTAATTCAGATGAATTAGTAGAAGTAACTCCAGAAAACTTCCGTTTAAGAAAGAAAATCTTAAATACGAATGAACGTAAAAAATACGATGCAAGAAAATAGAAAATAAAAAATACTGAATGATTTCAGTATTTTATTTTTTGTTAATTCTTTCATCAAAGAAATACATAATAGGAGTATCTAGAATATGAGCTATTTTATCAAGTGTATCAATGGAAATGGTTTGAAAGGTAACAGATTCTAATTTGGCAATAAAGCTTTCACTCATAAAAATTGCCTCTGCAAGTTCACGTTGAGTCAAACCTTTTTGTTTTCGATACTTTTTAATATTCATTCCCACTATATTATAAATGTTTCCCTGTTCGCTAATAGCCATACTCTCACCTATTTACATTTTCCCACACAAAGACTTTAATTTTCATAGACTAATAGTCTATGTTTGTGATATAATAACGATGGTGATGAAGTATGAGTAAATACAATATGAGTTTACTAAGAAAGACAAGAAAAGAACATGGACTAACAGTGTACGATATGGCAAAAAAATTAGGAATATCTCCATCTTATTATTCACAGATAGAGACCGGTAAAAAAAGATTATTTTATGATATGGCAGTTCGCATTGCCTCTATATTTAATATGAAACCAGATGAAATGTTTTATTCAACTATTGAATAAAACTTTTTTGTATGTTAGAATGGCTATAATGGAGATGATAGGATGAAGTTAGAGAATAAAATTGCGGTTGTTACAGGTGGTGCGATGGGGAATGGTCAAGGAATTGTAGAAGTATTTGCAAAATATGGTGCACGTATCATCATTTTTGATAACAATGATAAAATTGCTTCATCAATTTCCGAATATCGAAATAAAGGCTTCGATGTTGCCGGATACAAAGTAGATATTAGAGATGCAAGAAAAGTAAAACTATGTGTTGAAGATATTATGAAACGATATGGAAAAATTGATATTTTGGTAAATAACGCAGGGGTTGCAAAATTAGAAAAGTTTGTTGATATGTCAGACGAAGTGAGAGATTTTCACTTTGATGTGAATATCAAAGGAACATGGAATGTTACAAAAGCTATTGTTCCATATATGCAAAAAGAAAAGTCTGGGAAAATTGTTAACTTATCTAGTGTAACAGGGCCAATGGTAGCAGATACTGGAGAGGTTGCATATGCAACTACAAAAGCAGCATTAATTGGTTTTACCAAAGGATTAGCAATGGAACTTGTAAATGATAATATTA
>JAGZRP010000111.1 GCA_018381595.1 Bacillota bacterium | reverse complement strand
CCATCATTACTTTATTATGTGTCTCTAATTCTAAAATAGATACTTTTGATTTTAGATATTCTACTTGTTCTTCTTTGGTTAAATTCATCTCATCCATTTTGTCTACAATATTATTGTAAATAATTTCATTTTTATTTTTTTCGTTTCCTCGAATTAAGATACTCATTGGTTCATAGTCTTTATTCATGAGTCTCATCCCCCTAATTGCCTTCTAGTATAACAAAAAAAAGAAGAATTTCCAAGTTCTTCTATTGATTTTCTATGAATTTTTCTGCTTTTCCATTAGAAATTGCTACAATTGTAAAAATTTCTAAGTATAACATCATAACAATGAGTAAAATCCAACCAATGATTGGAACAATTAAACATAAAAGCCAAACGTATGGGGTTGCATACAAATCATCACCCGGAAGTTCTAGTTTTTTTGCACAATTAATGAGTAATTGGATTTGAAATACCAAAAACATAATCATTGCCGGAAAAAAGCAACAAATCATACCTAAAACCCAATATTCCCATTTGGTATACCAAGCATCTTTTTCTATTATATTATCAAGCGACAATGCTAAAATCAAAGTATAAACGGTACCTTGTCCAAACAAAAGAATGAGTCCCCAAAACCACCATTTATCTCGTTTTAATAAATCCTTCATCTTATCACCTTCACTATTTTATAGTATATCATATTTCTTGAAAATATGAAAAAAAGAAGTGTTAATTCTTTTTTTCTAAATCTTTTAATTCAAACAATAAAGTTAATGCTTCCATTGGAGACATTGTAAGTGGATCAACTTCTTTTAATCGTTCTTCTACTTTACTTTTTTCTTGTTCTATCAATGCATCTAATGGAAATGCTTCTTGTATTTTAGTAGCTTTTACAGATTCTTGATTTTCATAAAAGCTTAATATATGATTTGCTCTTGTAATGAGTTCTTGTGGAAGGTTTGCCAATTTGGCAACGTGAATTCCATAACTCTTATCAACACTACCCTCTTTAATTTTATGTAAGAAGACAATATTTCCATTTTCTTCATAGGCACTCACATGAATATTTTTTAAACGAGGAAGTGTGTTTTCTAAATCAGTTAATTCATGATAGTGTGTAGAAAACAGTGTTTTTGCATGAATATGATTATGAATATATTCAATAATTGCTTGAGCAAGTGCCATTCCATCATAAGTAGCAGTTCCTCTACCAAGTTCATCAAATAAAACCAAACTATTTTCTGTAGCATTGCTGATTGCATAATTTGCTTCGTTCATTTCTACCATGAATGTACTTTCTCCACTTACTAAATCATCGCTTGCTCCAATTCGTGTATAGATTGCATCAAAAATCGGCAAAATAGCCTTGCTAGCAGGGACAAAACATCCCATCTGAGCCATAATCACTGTGATTGCAAATTGACGCATATAAGTGGATTTACCAGCCATATTAGGACCAGTAATTAATTCAATATCTGTCTTTTCATCTAAAATAATATCATTTTGAACAAACTCTCCATCCAATACTTTTTCCACGACAGGATGACGATTATCTAAAATCTCAACATGACGCTTTGTAGTTATGGAAGGACGTACATAATGATTTTCTTCAGTTACAGTTGCAAAAGCTTGTAATACATCCACTTCACTAATTACTTTTGCAATTTTTTGTAGTCTTGGAATATATTCTTTTACTTGATTACGAAGTTCACAGAATAATTCATATTCTAAATCAATAATTTTTTCTTCTGCATTTAATATTAATGCTTCTTTTTCTTTTAAGATAGGACTAATATATCGTTCACAATTAGAAAGTGTTTGTTTTCTTTCATAGCCATATTCTTCTTTTACTAAATGAGTTTGTCCTTTAGAGACCTCAATATAATAACCAAATACACGGTTATATCCAATTCGCAACGTTTTAATTCCTGTACGTTCTTTTTCTTCCATTTCAAAATTAGCAACAAAGTCTTTGCCACCTTTACGAAGGCTTTTTAATTCATCTAATTCTTCTGAATAGTGTTCTTTGATTAAATATCCTTCTTTCACTGTAATCGGTGGTGTTTCATAAATTCCACGTTCTAATAAGTCATATAACTCTGGAAGTGTTTCGATGGTCTCATGATAATTTAATTCTTCTAGTAAGCTTTTAATGACAGGTAATACATGTAAGGATGTTTTTAATTGTAATAAATCCCTTGCATTCGCACTTCCAAATGCAATTCTTCCACTTAAACGCTCTAAGTCATAGACTTCATACAAATTATGACTTAAATCTTCTTTTTGAATGAATTTATCTAACATGGTTTCTATCATATCATAGCGTCTTGTTATTTCATCTTTATCAATTAATGGATTTTCGATAAAATGTTTTAATCTTCTAGAACCCATCGCTGTTTTGGTTCTATCCAATAGCCAGATTAAAGAATTACTGCGTTGATGTAAACGAAGTGTTTCTGTTAGTTCTAGATTTCTTTTGGTATGAATATCCATTTTTAAGTATTTTTTTTGTTCACGAATCGTAACTGGTTGAAGATGGCTCAAACTTCTTTTTTGGGTATTCGTAATATATGTTAGTAAATGTTTTACCGTTTGAATATATCTTGGGTCTCCTAAATCTTCATACAATTTTTCGTATTCTGAATAGGTTTCCACGTCATCGCTCGTACTAATCGTAATATGGAATTGTGTTTGTAATAAATTAGTTAGACGATTATCAACTTTACTAGTTACAATCACTTCTTTTAAATTTAACCCAACAATTTCACTGACTACTTTAGGAATATTGTGTTCTACTAAATAAACTTGTAATTCTCCAGTTGTAATATCTCCAAAGCAGATTCCATAAGCATGATCAAAGTCCATAATCGTTCCAATGTAATTGTTCTCTTTTTCATTTAAATTTTCAGAATCAATGACAGTTCCAGAAGTAATAATTTGAACAATTCCACGCTTTACAATTCCCTTTGCTTCTTTTGGATCTTCTAATTGTTCACAAATCCCTACTTTATATCCTTTTTCAATGAGTTTTTCAATATATATATTAGATGCATGATGAGGAATTCCGCACATTGGAATCTTCTCATCTAAACCAGCATTTTTTCCAGTTAAAGTCAGTTCCAATTCACGGGATACAGAAATCGCATCTTCAAAAAACATTTCATAGAAATCTCCAAGACGAAAAAATAAAATCAAATCTGGATTTTGCTCTTTCAATTCAATATATTGTTTCATCATTGGCGTTACTTTTGTTCTATCTACATCACACATCTTCATTTTTTCATCACCAGTTTTTATTGTAACACAA
Organism: Bacillota bacterium; assembly: GCA_018381595.1. Taxonomy (GTDB): domain Bacteria; phylum Bacillota_I; class Bacilli_A; order RF39; family UBA660; genus UMGS2016. Next base: position 987 of record JAGZRP010000111.1, on the reverse strand, counting down.
AAAAATCTAGAATTCACTAAGAAATTCCAGATTTTTCTAAACTTTTTTTGCTTGCAGTTTGTTAAATTTACTTTTTATATGTTTCTATATATTTCTGAATTCTTTTATTTTCTTCCATTGTTTTTTACTCCTTTTACTTTCGTTTTCTGAGAACCAGTTGTTTCCTTCGTTTCAAATTCCAATAAATCAATTTTGGAAAACTCCATTAGTTGTAACATTTGCTCTTTTGTTAACTGCCTATTTTCCGATCGCCACTCTTTTATAATTTGGTTTTTACGATAATACCAAGTACCAATACGAGTACCATCTTCAAAGCGACGCGTATCTGTTTGTGGTATTTTACGTTTTTCTTCTTTCAATAGTTCTAGATAACAATTCACATGGTTTGTAAATTGTTCTAGGCGCTTCTCATTATATTTTTCAGAACATAATTCATATTGCTGTCTTACTTCTTTCGCTTTTAAGAATTGTTGGTATTTTAAACTTTCATAAGGTGAAAATGGTATTTTATTTTTTAACATTTTTTGAAATTTTGTATTCTGCTGATTATACCAAAGCCCCATCTTTTTCCCATCAAAAAATTGATATGCATCACGTTCTTCTATTGGCATTTTTATTGATTCTGTTAAAAGACAGTATGCTTTTACTTTTTGCTCATACACTTTTAATTTTGCATTTTCTTCATTTCGTTTTTCTACTTGTTTGAAAAAGATAACCCATTCTCGCAAATTTTCAAAATCTCGGCAAAATTTTTCTTCTAGTTCCGTTATTGTTTTTTTCTTTCTTGTGTTTTTGTAAATGGTGAAATAAGCATTATACCAAATTCCAATTCTTGTTCCATCAAGAAAACATTCTGTACTTGTTTGCGCTAATGGTTTCTGATTTCGTAACAGGTATCTTTTATATTCGAGTACATGTTTCAGAAACTTATCATAATCCATAGTAAGGCCCCCATTAATTTCTTATACTATAACAAAAAAGAAAACA
>JAGZRP010000110.1 GCA_018381595.1 Bacillota bacterium | reverse complement strand
TTTATCTTTGTCTCGCTCTTTTTTAGGAGGAATCACAGACCCTGAAATCTTTTCTTTATTAAACCGTTGTCAAAAAGAAAAGAAGTCTATTTTGTCTGCCATGTCTGAGGATACAACTTTTATTCCTCTTTATAAAAAGTTAGAACATTTAAAAGTGTATTCAAGTACACATACGATATCTTCTTTATTGCAGGAAATATATCATGTATTTCAAATTTATGATGCAGTAATTCAATTAGGTGATGTCACATTGAACAGTGATAAACTTGTCTTCTTATTAAACTTAAGTGAAACCCTTGAGAAGATGGGATATGATTTAGAACAGTTTGTATCTTATTTTGATACCATGGAAGATAATACTCTAGATATTACATTTCAAATGAACCAGGAAAGCCAAGTATCAGCAGTCACAATGATGACGATTCATAAGTCTAAAGGTTTAGAATTTCCAATTTGTTATTTTTCTGGTCTGACAAAGCTATTTTCCAAAGAAGATACCAAAGAACGATTTTTATATCAATCTAAGCTTGGTATTATCACACCTTTTTTTGAAGAGGGAATTCGTGAAACATTCTATAAAAAACAATTCGTTTTAGAAAACCGATTAGAAGATATTTCAGAAAGAATCCGTGTTTTTTATGTGGCGCTTACAAGAGCAAAAGAAAAGATGATTTTAGTAGCTCCCCTGAGCGATGTTCCTAAAAATAAGCCATTTATCAATACGGTTTCCTATGCAGTGCGAAAAAAATACCAAAGTTTTTTTGATATTTTAGCGTCCGTTAAAGAATTGTTAACACCATATACAACAAAGGTATTTATGGACACGCTTCCACTAACGCATTCCTATGATGCGATGGGGGATGAGATATTAGATTTAAAATTAGAAAAACCACTTCCAAATTCTTTCCAGATAACAGAAAAGAAAAGGCAAATTCAAAAGGAAAGATATTCTATGAAAGTAAATGAGATGAATTTTAAAGACAAAGAAAAAATGAAAATCGGAACTGAAATACATGAATATTTAGAATGCATTGATTTTAACGAGTTTGAAAAGTCACTTGCTATGATATCCACAACGCCTTTTATCAAACAAAAAATAAAAGCATTCTATCAACAATCATTTATGAAAGAAATCGAACATTATGAAGGTTTTAAAGAGTATGAGTTTATAGATAAACGGGAAGAATCAGAAGAACATGGTATTATTGATTTACTAATGGTATCAGAAAATGATGCGATTGTTGTAGATTATAAGTTAAAAAATATTCATAAAAAAGAATATGAAAACCAGGTAAGAGGATATATGAACTATATCCATAAAAAATTAAAAAAACCAGTCATTGGTTACATTTATTCTATATTAGATGAAGAAAAGCAAGAAGTAACATTATCCTAATTTGTATGTTTTTTGATAGTTCATGTTTGTTTTTCGTTGTATGCTCCAAGTTGGTGTTGTCCAATAGAGGAGGATATTCCATGGAGAATACAATAAGCAGATTTAAAAAATATCAAGAAGCAAGAGGTGGACTTATCTCTAAAGAAACAGCAGATCATTACTTAACAAATTATAAAACAATTACAGAAAGTGAAAAAGAAAACTTAATTTTATATCATTCAAGACTTGCATTTAAAACCGCAGTAAAATATATTCAAAAGAATCCAGAAAAGGATGAAGCAGAAATATTTAGCACGGCTTTATATGGACTTTCTAAAAGTTTAGAAACATTTGATGGAAATCGAGGATATTGTTTTAGTACCTATGCAGTAAGATGTATTGAAAATGAAATTTTAATGTACTTCCGAAGATCAAAACGTCAAAAAGAAGAAACCAGCATGGAAGAATTTTTATTTACGGATGGGGATGGAAATCAGTTAAAATTAAATGATATTCTAATAGTTGATTCAGAAGATATGGTAGAAAATATATCAAAACTTCAAGTACTGGAAGAAGCAATATTTTGTTTGAATCAATTACCAATAAAAGAACGACAAATTCTAAAACAACATTTGGGTTTCAATCAAGGAAGAAAACAGCTCACACAAAAGGAAATATCAGCAAAATATTCTCTTTCCCAATCATATATTTCTAGATTAATAACGGTAGCGCTTGGTCGCTTACAAAGAACTTATGAAATGAGAGATATTCTGATAAAAGGTCCATTTGAGAAAAAGAGATTAGAAACATTATATTATCGCCATTATTATGAATTAGAAAAAATAGAACGCGTGATTCTAGAGGAATTCTATGGATTTTTAGAAGAGAAACCTATGAGTATCGCAGGGTTAGCAGAGCTATTGGGAAAGAAATGGAACTATATTTTCGACACATTAGTTCAGACTCATCGTTATTTAATTCAAATCGAGAGATTAGATGATACGAATCATCAAGAATATGTATATACCTTAAAAAAACAGAAATTGTGATGTTTAAACTATGATATCCATTGAATAATAAAAAGAATATTGTAAAAAATATTCTTTTTTTGGAAAATATCAGGTATACTATTATTTAACAGACAGTTACATCAATAGGGGGAAAATAATTATGCATGAGACAATTAATTTTTTTATACAAAAACAAAAAATACAAAATGGATTAATTTCTACAGAGAAAGCAAATGAATATTTGAACAGATATAAAGAATTAAATGAATTAGAACAAGAACAGTTAATTTTGTTTCATTCCAGAATGGCATTCAAAATTTCAAAACAATATATTGCAAAAAATAGATATGAGGATCCATCCGAAATTTATGAAACGGCTTTACATGGTTTGGTTAAAGCATTGAACACTTTTGATCCGAATAAAGGGTTTAAATTCATGACTTATGCATATCGAGTAGTCGAAAATGAATTACTTATGTGGACTAGAAAAAAATCAAGAAGAACAAATGAAATTAGTTTAGAAGCAGTTCTTACTACAGATAAAAATAATAATGATTTGACTTTAGAAGAAATACTTGCATTTGAAGATGAAAATGTAACAGAAAAATTGTATTTATCACAAATAAGTGATGAACTACTTTGCTGTATAAAACAATTATCTCAAAAACAACAAACAATAATTATGAAATCTTTTGAATTAGATGGGGAAGAAGTAGAAACCCAACAATCATTAGCCCAACAATTGTCAATTTCTCAATCATATGCTTCCAGCCTTAGAGACCAGGGAATTAGTCGATTGAAAGAACTTTATACTTCAGAGTGGAAAGATATTTTGGTGGAAAGAGAGTTTCACAATCAAAAATTAAAGGCTATTTATCTAGCTCATAGAGATAAATTTTCTTTGAAAGACCAAAGTATGTTAGAGTTATTTTATGGAATTCATGGAAATAATAAATATTCAATTTCTGAATTGGAAAAATTATTCTCGACAATCTGGGATAAAATAACAGAATATTTAATGAATTTGATAATTCAGTTAAAGGAATTATCTTACCCATATTTAGGTTATCAACTTTCAACAAAACAAAACTCTATTTTAAGAAAACAAATGAAAAAATTGTTCTTAGAAAAAGAGTCAGAGTTCACGGAAAAAGAAAAATATGTTTTAAAACATGGTTATCAAATAGTCGGTTATCAAAAGTTGTCCATACAAAAGATGATGACAGAACTTAGGATCACAAGAAAAGAACTTGAAAAAATTCATGCTTCGGCACTGAAAAAGCTTGCACCTTCCCCAAGTGATTTATTTAATAAAATATTTGCTGTAAGTTACCAGGGGGGAGGGGATTTAGAAACTGCTTCATCTATCTTTTTAGCATATAAAAAATATGAATCCTACTTAACAAATCAAGAAAAAGAATTCTTTCATACCATGTTTCAGGGGAAGTATTCAGATATAACTATTTTTTTGAAACATATGGCAGAAGTATGGAATATTTCTAAAAGAGAGATCGACCTATTTTATAAAAAGAGTATTAAGAAATTAAATAGATTAAATAGAAAAAAAGAAGAACATATCCCAACAGAAGAGGAACTTCAGATAATCGAGTTATTTTCTCGCTTTCATACATATTTAAAACCATCATATTGTGATTTGTTAGAACATCTATATGGTATAAATGGAGTTGAGCATATGTCTATCAAAGAATATGCTCAAATACTAAATTGCAGTGAGCCAAATGTTTATAACAAACATCATAAAGCAATCAATATATTAAAAAACTGTGAACAAGGAATTTTTCCAAAATCTCACATTCCAAAAGAACCAAAAAAATTGAAAATTGAAAAATTCCAGAAGAAGAAAAAAGAAATAGAACGATTGTATGAATCATTTAAAGTTTACTTAAAA
>JAGZRP010000109.1 GCA_018381595.1 Bacillota bacterium | reverse complement strand
ATAAAAAGCGTTGCTACTGGAAAATATTCCATTCCAAATCTTAAGCAAAAATAAATAGAAGAACATAACGAAATATCAAAAAATAAATCATTCTCCTTTTTCCCTAAGTTATTTGTCTCTACTAAATAAAATAAATAAAATAACAAAGGCGCTATCATAAAAATGGCATTTAATAAAAAACCTTCTAATAAATTCATTTTCTTCACCTCTTGATTCCATTATATAAATAAGTTTTGTCGAACTTTGTCGAAAAAGCACAAAAAAAGTGATATTTTATCACTTTAACGCATCAATATACTTTTTAATATGATTTGCATCTGGACCCAATATAATTTTAAGCTGGTTTTCTATCTCAACAATTCCTTGCGCTCCTAATTTTTGGATTCCTTCTTTATTAACCAAATCAACATCTTTTACATTCACAACAAAACGTGATTTATTAAACTCATAATCAATAATATTATTTTTTCCGCCTAAATACTCAACGAGCTTATTTACTTCCATTTTAAAATCTTTACGTTTTGATCTTGTAATCGCAAGTGCAATAATAACCAAAATAATGATTATCACTAAATATTGTAGCCAATTTTCCATCACTATCACCTATCTCATTATACTACAGATAGGAACAATATTGCAATGATTTTACAGTTGTATTTTTTTGTCGGATTGGTAAAGTTTGGTTGTATCTCATCATAAATTAGTGTAAGATATTGGTGGTGATGCTTATGAAAAATATATCAAAATATAAGGTAGATAAAGGGATTTTAATTCCTATGTTTTTATTTGCTGTCATCAGTGTCATTACGATTTATAGCGCCCAAAGTCTACTACCTAGTTATATGCATGATTTAGCACTCCGTCAAACCGCTTGGTATGTAATAGGATTTGTTATCGCATACTTTATTATGTTTATTGGAAATGACTTTATATATAGAAATATTTGGATTCTGTATGGAATTGGAATCCTATCTCTTGTTGGTTTGTTCTTCTTTGGAACAACGATTAACGAAGCAAGATGTTGGTATACCATTCCTAGTGTTGGAACCATTCAGCCAAGTGAATTCATGAAGATTATATTAATTATGACCCTTGGTTCTATGATTCACAAATTTAATGAAAATTTCAGTAATCCAAGTATTATGGAAGAGTTCAAATTTTTGATTAAAGTTGGAATTGTCGTCGGAATTCCAAGTTTATTAACTTTTATGCAACCAGATACCGGAGTTGTATTAATCTATTTATTAATTACTGCCGTCATGCTTTTTATCTCAGGAATTCGCTATCGTTGGTTTGCAATTGCAATTGGTATTGTTGGCATCTTTATTGCTTTGATTCTTGGTATTTACTTTTTAAACCAAGATTTATTCGTTAAAATTTTTGGAACAAGTTTCTTTTTACGTGTCGATCGACTACTTGATTGGTCTAGTAAAAGTGGATATCAATTAGAAAATGGAATTAGTGCAATTGGTAGTGGTGGTTTATTTGGAAATGGATTTAATAAAACCCCTGTTTATTTTCCTGAACCACAGACAGACTTTATCTTTGCGGTATTTGGTAGTAATTTTGGTTTTATTGGCTCCCTATCCTTACTTTCTTTGATTATCTTTTTTGATATTAAACTCATTATGATAGCAATTAAAAATAATTCAAATATTAATAAATATGTTATTGCAGGAATTGTGGGAATGCTGATTTATCAACAACTACAAAACATAGGTATGACCATTGGGCTGATGCCCATTACCGGAATTACCCTTCCTTTTATTAGTTATGGTGGTTCCAGTTTACTTAGTTATATGATTATGGTAGGAATTATTTTTAATATTTCAAATGAAACTCTACGTTATACCAATTAAAAGAATCTCTATTTTTTAGAGATTCTTTTTTCTTTTCTTGGTGTTAACATTTGACCACGTTTATAAACTTCCATCAAAGTGTTATCGATTTGTTCTGCCCTTCCCATCAGAGGTTTTGCAACATCCAATAAAAAATCAATCTGTTCTGGTTCTTTCATACATAAATGCATCATATTAAGCCATTTTCCTTCTAGAGAAACTGGTTCTTCACGAAATTCAAATAGTTGAACACTTTCTTCCCATAAAGGTTTTAACTCTTTTGGTATCCATTCTTCTTTTTCTATTTGCTCGATTTGTTTTAGTAATTCCTCAGAATAGGCCATATTCATGACCAAATGATACCTATCGTATAATTTTTCTTCTTCATGCTTTGTTAAAAAGCCCCCTACTGCGATATTATCAAAAATAGAATTATAAGCCTCTACTGCACCATAAACATCCAATACATATTCAATATAGTTATTATCAAATTGATATACTTCCACGTCCATCATAAATTCCCCCATGTCTTTACTAAATTGATTATAACATAATTGATATCAGTTAACAAAAAAGTAATAGTTCCCTATTACTTTTCAATTTCTTGTTCATATAATGCTTGATAATAATGATTGTTTTCTAAAAGTTCTTGATGAGTACCATCACCAACAATTTTTCCATGATCAATCACTAATATTCGATTGCATTCTTTAATGGTAGATAAACGATGAGCAATGATTAAAATCGTATATTCATTACTGATATTGTGTATTGCCTTTGTAATTTGCGATTGAGTATTGTTGTCGAGTGCGCTGGTTGCTTCATCAAAGAGGATGATCTCACTTTTCTTGAGTAAAGCACGTGCAATTGCCAATCGTTGACGTTCTCCTCCTGATAATGTAATTCCACCTTCTCCAACAATTGTATCATATTTATCCTCTAACTTTTGAACAAATTCATCCAAACACGCTTCCTTACATACTTGAATCATTTCTTCCTCTGTTAAATCCTCTTTTACTAATTTCAAATTATCACGAATACTCATATTGAAAATATATGGACTTTGATGAATAATTGAAATATTATTGCGAAGTGTTTCCTCTGTTAAATCAGTAATTGGAATCTCATCAATTCGAATCGTTCCATCCTGTATATCATAACTTCTCGTCAATGCTTGGAAAATCGTACTTTTCCCAGCTCCTGTTGCGCCTACAATCGCGACAGTTTGATTTGGTTTAATATTAAGTGAAAAGTGTTCTAAAATGGTTTTATCCCCATATTGAAATTTCACATTCTCAAATTCAATATGTCCTTCAAACTTAGAAACAGAAGTTTTCCCAAACTTTTCCTCTGCATACTCAGTATGTTCAAACACACTGAACATTCTCTCACAAGATAATCCCATTTCTCTAAATTGTTCTATCATATTAGAAACGTTAAAAGCAAGTTGTTGTGGGCGATTACGATACATATAAATGACAATAAAATTCGCAAGACTAACTTTATGATGAATGGTTAAATAAATCCCTAACAACAAAATAAAGATATAGAATAAGTGATAAAATGCATCGATGATAAAGTTATATTGAAACATGGTTTTATCTGCCTGATACGTTAATTCTTTTTCTGCATCAATTTTAGAATCAACATCTTTTTGAAAATGTTCCTTTAAATTTAACAATTTAATATCGCGAATACCACGAACCATTTCTGTCAAAATAGAAGTTCTCTTATCTACTTGCACATTAATTTGTTTTCGAAGCGCAATCTTTTTATCTGTTCTCTTTTTTGTAATTATCATTGATATAATAAATACAATGAGAAAAGCAAATGCGAAATAAATGTTAATAAAACAAATATAAATAAATACACCTAAATTGGTAACCAAGGATGTTATTCCATTTCTTATCTGATTCATCGTACTTGTAATACGAGCGGGGTCTCTATCAATACGGGTCATGAATTCCCCAGTTGTCCTATTATCAAAAACACTTAACTTTACTTTTAATGCCTCTTTGGCAATACTTTTAGACATATATCCAACAATATTAGTCCATGTTCTTGAATATACTTTGTCATAAAAATAAATCACAATTTCCAAGGCAAAACCAACAGCAAAAATAGCGATTGCATAAAAAACAGCTGTATCAAATTTTTGGGAAGTAATCGAAGAGATTACATTTGCTTCTAATACTGGAACAAATGCATTGGAAAAACTATAAATAATTCCACAAATACAGATAAATAAAATGGACAAACGAAATGGCTTTAAAAAGATTCCAAGCTTTTTAATCATTTTCATGCCCTGCTTTTTTTCTTTTTTTGATTCCATAACAACACCTCCATAAAACGCAAAAAATCATCTTTTCGACAGGATGATTTTATCATATATAAATTCAAATAACACGAATAGACTTTTGCCTTTCTAATATAACATAACAATCATTCTTTGTAAACAAAAAAGA
>JAGZRP010000108.1 GCA_018381595.1 Bacillota bacterium | reverse complement strand
CGGATACGTTTGATGGATTGAGTGTGCTTTATTGGAGACAATAGGGTAGGAATAACCAAAGGTTAAAAAGGGAAGATAGTAGTTCATTATATGAGTACATAATGTAGAAACCTAATCGGCATCGGAATTCGACAAGTAAGCTGTTTACTGTGTAGGGCAACGAAGTTATTACTTTAGCAAGTAAAGACAGGAGTGTAATGCTAAAACAAGATGTTTATGTCGTTGACGTATAGAAATATACTATAAGATTAGAAGTTCGTATAAGTAGCCAAAATCGACACAAAAGAAAAAAAGGATATTAATTAAAAAGAGAAATAGTGGTTTATTTTAATTCCTAAAGTTGGTGAAAGTTGAGAGTATCAATCTCTTATGGATGTAGACGAAAGTTGGGTAAAGAAGGAAATGGGTTCGCTACCTATCAGGATCTTTATTCTCCATTGACAGAATAATGTATGTTTATAGTGAATTAGTATGAAGAATACCATTTATCTATTTGTTTCAGAGAATATTAGTTAGTAGTGTACTGACAATAGAGAAATCTTGACAGGGGTTCAAAAGAGTTTGTTTATAATTGAAAAATAATTCTGTCTTAGATTATAAATGAAGTCTTGGGTTTGTTGTCAGTACAGTGCCAATTAAGGCACTATTCTCCATTAAATTCTAGTTATCAACTCTTGTAGTTGATATAGAATAATATAGGCTCATTGTGGTTGACAACCCGATATTGGATTCAGCCGAAGTTGGTAAACTCGAGATAAATCCAACGGTATAATATCAAGTGAATAAACATTTTAGTCAAATCGCGAAACTATGTGAATAATACTTGAACTGGAAAGCCAGTAAACTTATATTGTTCTATATTGTCTATAAGGGCAATAGTTACTCATTTACCTATGGTAAAAGGAGATTCTGGTGATGTTAATGTATACGTTAACATTATCTGTAAGTATTTTCTATTTAACTTGGCTAGGGCGAGCTTACGAACAAAATAGATGCGAAATGAATGGAATTGTTGGCGAACGAGAACAATCGTCAGTATTTGCTACTAATAGCAAAAGCCCTCTAGGTTGAAAGTATCCTTTATTATCAAACGTTATATTTATCTGCAGGTGTGATATAATCTTTGATAATATAAAAACATAGGCTATCGGTGCGTTTGTGCAATAAGTTTAATATGTCCGTATGCCATGCGAAATGGAATTGGTAAGCCATTTCAAGACGACCAAATAAAAAAACTTATAGTTATTTAAAATTGGCTTAGCAACCATTATCGTTATGATATAAAGATAGCTATATTTAAAAAGGTAGTAATACCTTTTTCATGGACAAGTAGCTCAATAGGCAGAGCTTCTGATGTTGGAAAAGAGTAGTCCAGCGAAACTCTTTGATGTCAGTTCGAATCTGACCTTGTCCATCAATATGAGTAGTGGCGGAATAGGTAGACGCTAAAAGGACGCTTTGAGTACAGTAATAAAGTCAAAAACGGTAGTTTGGCTACTGGCAGATAGTGGTTCGAATCCACTCGATTCATATAAGGTGCAAATCCTTATCTACTCATCAATTATGAATATGTGAAGGGAGAATAAGATAATTCTCTCTTTTTATATAGAACAGGAAGTGAAATAGATGAAATTTACAGTACCAGAGAAACCACATGGCAAGGACAGACCTCGGTTTAGAAAGATTGGTAATTATGTATCAACGTATAATACAAAAGCAACTACAGACTATGAAAAATTAGTCAAATTATCGGCATTAGAGCAATGTAAAGACCAATTAGATAGAGAATATAGTGGACCTGTAAAAATGTCTATAAAGGCTTATTTTAAACCAAATAAAAGCATATCAAAAAAGCAATATAATTTATTGATTGGACAAGCTCATTTAAAAAAACCAGATAGCGATAATATAGCAAAAATCATCTGTGATTCTTTAAACAAAATTGCTTACCATGATGATAGTCAAATATATGATCTACATATTGAAAAATATTACAATGACCAAGAAAGAGTAGAAGTTGAGATAGAATATGAGTAATGAAGCAATAGTAATATTTTTGATATTATATATCCCGTATGTAATTTATAAGTATATAAGGTGGAAAAAGAAAAAATGGCATACATAAGTAAACATGATACAAAATTTTTAACTTTTATGAATAGAAAGTATGCTCAATATAATGTACATTTTGATTTTATAGATGATTATAGACTATGGCTATATTATGATTGTTTTAGAGGAAATAAGCTTCTATATTATGCGTGTTTAGATAATGACTTAGGAGAATACAGCGATTTTCAAACGGGAAAGGAAAGAGACAAGAGGGGGAAGTTAAATGACAACTGGGAAAAAGATTAAAACAAAAGAAGCCGAGTTAAAAAGACAGAAAAAGTTTAATGAGAATAGAGAAAAAGAACAGCAAGCAAAACAAGAATTAGCAAAGAAAGTCCAAGAGGAAACTAAGGAAATGTTACTTCCTTCAATTAGAAATAAAATGAATGAAGTAGCAGAAGTTATACGAGAAAAAGTTTCAAAAAATAATGGTTTAACAATTTCGCAAATATTGCCACTCATTACTAAGAGAAGTACAGCAGATATAGCAACTATTCAAAATAAAACTTACACTTCTTATGAATTAGGTGAGGCATTAAACATTTATATGGAAATGATTGCACAAATAAATACAATATGTAAGTTTCCACCATCAAAAGGCTCTTTCTGTGCATTGTTAGGAATATCAAGAAAAACATATGACAACTATATGTGTGATCCTGAAAAGATAGATATTATGGGGATTATAGATGATTATATAACAACATCAGTATTAACATCAGCACAATTAGGGGAATTAAGAGAAATATCTTCTATGTTCACATTAAAAACGCAACACGGATTTGTTGAAGCAAGCACACCAGTTGTTATTGAGCACAAGAAAACAACTGATATAGACGAAATAAATAAACAATTGGAAGCGTTAAAAGGTCAAAATATTATTGAGGCAGAATTTGAGGAAAAAGATGAAAATAGCTAGTAATGTTACGAAACAAATGGAAAAAGAATTGAAAAGATTTTCAAGTGTAGATTTTCCAAGCCAAGCAATTTGTCAATTGATAATTAATAATAAGAAATACAATGCGGTGATAGAATGTCATACCATAGTATACAGTGGAATAATTATTAATCAAAAATTTAAGTATTGTATTTATGATATGGAAATTAGTGAAGAATTATATAATCAATTCGTTGCTGGTAAAGATATTAAAATTAATAGGAAAAAGTATTACAGTGGTATAGTTAGTAAAATGTTTTGTGACGACTTAAAAAAGAAAAACCACATGATAACAATTGGGAGTTTATATTTTATTGAATATTAGAAGAGGTGGAAAAAGATGTATCAAGTAGTGATTAACGATAAGTATTATGTAAGTGATGTTGATTATGTATCAAATTATGATGGTAGTGGGTATTTAATTAATTTTCGTGCAATTCATACAAGACAACATGGCAAATTATTTGAAAGCAAAACACAAGCATTATGTATTGCTGAACAGGTAGGCGGAAAAGTTATTGAATATATTGAAAAGAAAAATAACGACCCGGAAGAAGTTATGGTACATGGAAAATGGATGTTGGTAGAAAAATGAATAACAAGTTATTAAAAGAAAATGCAACAATGATTTTATATATTACCAATTTTATTGATAGTTTGGAAAAAGATATTGAGTGTTTAAAGACGAACTATTCTTATGAAACCAAGTATTTAGATATAAAGGCGTATAATCAAATTAAAGAATATTTTGAGAAATGTTTAAAGGAGATTAGCAAATGCTAGTTAAAGATAAGAATACCTGTGAAGGTAAATTAAGAATTGAAGGAACAAGATTGACTTATGAATTTGTCATGGAAATATTAAAGCAGATGACTATATATAAAGCAATTCAACAGTATCCATCATTAACATTAGATGGGATAATTGATTGTTTAAATGAGTTAAGAAAGAAGGATAATAAATGTTAACAGAATTATTGATATTGTTAAAAGACTTTGTTTTATTACTTTGGTGGGGAGTTATAGGAAGCTGTCTATTATGGTTTATATCACATATGCTCATGATGAGCTATAAGACATTATTCTGTGATGTTCATGTAAAATTATACAAGGTATGGAAGAAACAATTGAAACAATATACGAGTAATGTAGAGTTGGAAAATAAATTAAAGGAAAACAAACAAAAACCAGTCAGATGACTGGCTTTTTTGAGCATATCGCTCAAGTATGTTTTATGATGTGCTACCTTCCTGTAGCAAATTTATTATAACCTAATATAGGATAAATTACAATACCATAA
>JAGZRP010000107.1 GCA_018381595.1 Bacillota bacterium | reverse complement strand
AACCAAACGTAGATTATGTTCGATTAATTTTGCTCTCGCATGTTCATCCCCTTCCATCGATTTTAAAACATATTCTGTTTCTTTTTCTCGTGGTAATGGTTCTGGTAATTTATCACTACTTCCTACAAAAAATAAATTATATTCATCCCACAAAAATTGCTTTATCAGTTGTATGATTTTTTTAATTGTATTCATTTAACCCTCCAATACTTTTTGTTGTAACAGCATTTCGACACCATCTATTTTAATATCTTCCTCCATGAACCCCAATAGTACCTTTTTTCGTACCCCTACTCCTTTAATATCAATCTCTGGAAGCAATAAACAAGTAAGCATTCCATCATGCCCCACGGCATGATAAGGAATATAAATAGGAGAACGAATATTGGTTTTGAATGTACTCTTATTCATTAAAATAACAGGTCGTTTCATATATGGATCTTTGATTTGGTTTCCCGTATCTAAAAAAGCAGTCATGTGATAATCAAATGATTGATAAGAAAAAGACACTTCATAATAATTAGAATAATGTGTTTTTAATTCTTTCAATTGTTTTACATAAACATAAATAATCACAGGAGATGCAAAAAATAAAACTAGCACATTAATGGATAATCCGTTGTGAAAGAAAATTAAACCTTTTTGCTTCATAGAAAACTGAACATTCAAAAAATATAAAGCACCACCTAATACAATACTATTTAAATATAAATACAAAATATTTTTTATAAAATATCGTTTACTTTGATACCCAAATGTTGCGAATATCATAAGAATACTCACAGCTACTTTTAAAAGAAATAACGTAAAGGAATTTAAAGGAAAGAACAAAAACAAAATGGATAAGGCTCCAATCAATGCTCCAATACATAACTTTTTCAGTGATATATTTCTTTTAAGTAAATAAGAAACACTCAATAAAAGTAAAAAATCGAAGCCAAAATTCAAGAAGAATAAAAAATCAATATATACTTTCATGCCATCACCAAACACAGTTTAACATGTTCAGTTTTTGGATTCTGTCGAATCACGTACCTATTATTCTTTTCACAAAAAAAGATGGAAAGTATAAACTCTCCATCCGTCGTAGAAATTAAAACTACCCTTTTAAAAAGGGTGCGTTTCCCTTGTAGGAATACCCTTCCTACAACCATAATATACCATGAATCAATATCAATTTCAAGGTGTTTTGAGAAAAATATGGTTAATTTTTCCAATAACTCTTCTATTTTTACCATTTGCTATCAAATTGGTTTCATATAGTGAATTAGCAATCATAAAAAAAGAACATAACAATGTTCTTTTAAAATTCTCTTCTTCTTAAAAATGGAGGAATATCGATATCAGGGTTTCCACCTTCTGTATCATCATTTTCTACTTGGGTATCTGTATGTGTAAATGTAATATCTTCTCTTTTTCTTTGTGGTGCCACATCTTTTACCGTTGCACGACCCTTTTCATCATCTTCAAAGCCAGTTGCAATAACAGTAACAATGATTTCATCATTTAAGTTTTCGTTAATTACTGCACCAAAGATAGTATTAATATCTGTGTTCGCACTTTCACGAATCACATCGGCTGCTTCTTCTACTTCAAATAAAGTAAGATTAGAACCACCAGTAACATTAATAATAGCATCTGTTGCTCCATCAATACTTGTTTCTAAAAGTGGGCTTGATACTGCTTGTCTAGCTGCTTCCGCTGCTCTATCTTCTCCAACACCCATTCCAATTCCAATTAAGGCATTTCCACGTTTTTGCATCACTGCTTTTACGTCTGCAAAGTCAAGGTTAATCAGTCCAGCTACTGCAATTAAGTCAGAAATAGACTGTACACCTCTTCTTAATACATTATCTACTTCTTTAAAAGAATCTAATAATGGTGTTTGTTTGTCAATAATCTCTCTTAATCGATCATTTGGAATTACAATTAATGTATCCACATATTTCTTTAATTCTTCTAATCCTTGTAACGCTTGACTCATTCTTTTCTTACCTTCAAATGAGAATGGTTTCGTTACAATCCCAACAGTCAATGCTCCAAGGTTTTGTGCAATTTCAGCAATGACTGGAGCAGCTCCTGTTCCAGTTCCTCCACCCATTCCACAAGTGATGAAAACCATATCAGCACCTTCTAATGCTGCTTCAATCTCTGCTTTTGTCTCTAGGGCAGCTTCTTTTCCAATTTGTGGGTTAGCACCTGCTCCTAGTCCATTTGTTAATTCAGTTCCAATTTGAATTTTTACTGGCGACTTTGAATTATTTAATACTTGTAGATCCGTATTAGCAACAATAAAATCTACCCCTTGTACACCTGATTCGATCATACGGTTCACAGCATTGTTTCCTCCGCCACCAACACCAATTACTTTTATTTTTGCTAATTGATCCATTTCTAATCCATTTAACATAAATTTTCCTCCTTATTCGCTGAAAAAGAATCCGAACACTTTCCCTAACATAGAATCATAATTTCCATTCGAGCTTTCCACTTGAACCAAAGTATCTTCCATGTCTGTACTCACCATACTATATTCTTTTCCTTTTAATTTCAATTTACTTACAAAATATGCAATATTACCAACTGCAGAAGAGTACTTATTATTTCGAATTCCAATTAATTTTACATTCCCTATTTTTGCAATATTTCCAAATACTTCTTTTGCAATGTATGAAAAACCTGCGATATTACTTGTTCCACCCGTTACAAGTACATAATCTACATTTCGATTCGTCAGTGTACGAATCTCTTTTTTTGCCAAAGTTAAGATTTCCTGTAAACGAGACTCAATAATTTCAGAAGCCTCAAATTGGTTTACACGAATCATTTCACCATACGTGTTATGAAATTCCATGAATTCATATTGACTTGCATGGTTCTTTGACGCAAGTGCAAATTTTTCTTTTATTTTTCTAGCATCATCATTCGTTAGTTTATAAATGTAAGCAATATCGTTGTCAATATTCTTTCCACCGAGTTGTAACATCGAATGTTTTACAATAATTCCTTTATTATATAATGAAATCATGGTTGTTTCTTCTCCGATATTAATGATTGCACCAACACTTGCATCCATATCTCGATTTTTAAATGCATAAGCATCTCCAATCGCATTAATCGTAATATCTACTACTTCAATTCCTAAACTCATAAAAAGTTGAACAACAGAATAGATATTTTTCTTTGGTGTTGATACCATAATTGCTCTTGTACTTAACGCTTCACCAGTTAACCCTTTTGGATCTTTTACATAGTCTTTTCCATTTACTAGAAAATCAATTGGTAAGACAGATACCATTTCACGCTCTTTTAAGTCATAGCTCTGAATTGCACTTGATAAAACACGAGTGACATCATTACCATCAATGATACCATCTTCTGTTTCATCTTCTCCATTGATATTCTTTGGAATGGTTGTACTTCCTTTAATCATGGTACAATCTAGAAAGTAGCTAGGAACACTTGCGATTACTTGTTTAATCGTAATTCCAAGCATTGATTCTACACTGCTAATTGCACGTTTTAAAGAAGCTTTTGCCTTTTCGACATCTGTAATTAATCCCTTTTTTATTCCCTCTGATTTTTCGGAAGACGCCGCAAGTAAATTTAACTTGTTTTTGTAAAGTTCACAAACAACAACTTTGATAGAATCTGTTCCAAGATCAACGCTTGTATAAATGTGCTTCACAAAATCATCTCCTACAATCTAACAATCATTATACTATATATTTTAAAAAAAGAAAAGAAAATCACAAAAAAAGGAGAAAAAAATCCTGTTTCCTCCTATATTTTTCTTATATTTTTTGGTTTTCTTTCTCAAGTGCGCCACTACAAGAACTAAAAATTCAAATTTTGCGCTAATATTTCTAGACTCTCTCATCTTCGTGTGTTCCACCTTCAAGAGTATTGATTATAAAGAAATAGACACCCGATTACTTTCGTAATAAGGTGTCTAACCACTTAACTGGGTAGATACTCAACAAGCGAAGTTGAATATTCCTTTTTTATTGTATGAGGATTTCCTCATCTATATACATGATAGTATATTTTGTTTTAGAGTTTAAGATACTCAACTTTAGCTATCATTTGTTTGGTTGTAATCATTGTTTTCTAGCAACGATACCTAAAAACACAAAAGCCACTACCCTTCTAGTACTTTAAAGTATTCTCCACTATCTAAGTATAAAATTCCTTTTTTCCCTTCAAACTTTTCCATAATCGTTAAATAGCTATTTAAATTATTTAATTTATTCACAGTTAAATACACATAATTTCCATCATCCATGGTAAATAGAAACCGGTTTGGGTCCACTTCATTTGGATCATATTTCATTTCAGAAATACGCCTGATAATTCCAGTATCAATTCCACTC
>JAGZRP010000106.1 GCA_018381595.1 Bacillota bacterium | reverse complement strand
TGTATGTTTTATTATATAATGAAAGTGGTGATACTATGAATATGATAGAGATAATAGAAAAAGTAAAAAACAAAAAAGAATTAACGAAAGAAGAAATTAGATATGCAGTCATGGGTTATGTCAAAAATGAGATTCCAGATTATCAGATGAGTGCGTTTTTAATGGCAATTGTATTAAATGGAATGTCCGAAGAAGAAATTTTCCATTTAACCGAAGTTATGATTCAAAGTGGAGAAACACTTGACTTAGATGAGATATCAGGAATTAGGGTCGATAAACATTCTACAGGTGGAATTGGTGATAAAACGACACTAGTTGTGTTACCGCTGGTTGCATCGGTTGGTGTGAAGTGTGCAAAGATGAGTGGAAGAGGACTAGGTTTTACGGGAGGAACCATTGATAAACTAGAATCTATTCCTGGTTTTCAAGTTAAATTAGATTATCAAACATTTGTAGAAGAGGTCAACAAAATTGGATTTGCACTGACAAGCCAAACGGGAAATTTAGTACCAGCAGACAAAAAAATTTATGCCCTTCGTGATGTCACTGGAACCACCGAAAGTATTCCTTTGATCGCATCTAGTATTATGAGTAAAAAGATTGCAAGTGGGGCAGATAAGATTGTAATTGATGTCAAAGTTGGAAATGGGGCTTTGATGAAGACATTAGAAGATGCGAAAGAACTTGCCCATATGATGATTGCGATTGGAAAAAGATATCAAAAAGAAGTGGTATGTGTTGTTAGTAATATGGAAGAACCACTTGGATATGCCATTGGAAATCGTCTAGAAGTAGAAGAAGCAGCAAACTTATTAAAAACAGGAACTGGTGCAAAAGACTTAAAAGAACTTGTCTTAACACTTGCAAGTTATATGATTCATCTTGGTCTTCAAGTCGATAAAAAAGAAGCATATGATATGGCCAAAGAACAATTGGAAAATCAAAAAGGATATGAGAAATTCAAAGAGTTTATTGAATACCAAGGAGGAATGCTTCAAGATACACCGCATGCATCTCATTATGTGGTAACTGCCCCTAAAAGTGGATATATCCATGCGATTCATGGAGCAACTCTTGGTATGCTTACCAAAGAATTAGGTGGGGGAAGAGAAACCATTACGGATGAAATCAATTATGAAGTAGGGATGATATTAAAGAAAAAAGTAGGGGACTATGTTGAAGAAAATGAACCACTTGTAGAAATTTATTATCAAAAGAAAACAATCTCTAATGATAAAGTATTAGAAGCATTTTTCATCGATGAAAAAGAAGTAACAAAAGAACCATTGATATATGAGGTAATCATGTGAGTATTACCAAAACAAAGTTTTTAAATTATTCCAGATGCCCTCGTTATGTGGGATTATGCGATTTAAAGAAAGATAAATTAGATAGTGTTGTTACTTATGAAGATTATAAATTAGAAGAATTAGAAGAAGAACTATCTTCTTTCTTAGGACTGATGTATGAAGGAGATAATGACTTAATCGATAAGAAAAATGAACACTTAGAAGTCATGCTTCCATATTATAATCAAGTAGAACTACTTGCTGGAAATCTTGCCCCAAACTATTTTGATGGAACCTTTAAATTTAGTGGGAATACCAGAAATCAAGAAAGTTTTGACTTTAAAAGAAATGGAATTCGTTATATTAGCTATGTTGATATTTATAATGAAACCAAAGATGCCTTTCGCATTATCGAAGTGAAGGCAACAACCAGTAATAAGTTTTTGAAATTAGGAACCAAAGTAAATAAAAAATTTCAATCTATTTTTCAAAAGAAAGCAGATGGTATTTATTATTTATTAGAAGATTTGAATCTTCCCATTGAAAATATGATGGATGTAGAAATTTATGAGAAGCAAAAAGAAAAGTTAACGGATAGATTCTCAAACGTTGGAAAATATGTCTATGATTTAGCAGTTCAAAGATATATGATTGAAAGAGATTTAGAAGCACAAGAAAAAGAAACTATGAAACCTAAAATCAAGTATTATCTTGCTGTATTAAACCATAGATATTGTTATACTGGTGGAGAGTTTGGAGATTATCCAACTGATGAAAATGGAGAAGATATTGTTACCTTTTTTGATATGACTTCTGTTACCAAAAAGATGCAAGAAGGATTGTCAGATGATTTCGATAGAGTAGAAAAGTCAATTCAAGAGTTTACCGTGAATGAGTATCCAATTGGAACTTACTGTGAATATCAGAAGACATCTAAGTGTAAAATGATACCAGTCTGTTGGGATCATATTCCAAAGAAAAACTCTATTTTCCAATACTTAGACAAGCATTATGGATTTGGAGAAGGAAAAGAAAAACGAACCGTTTATGAACTTGCCAATGCAGGATATACTCATATGTTGGATGTTCCAGATAAATTATTAACTAGAGAAAAAAATAGAATTCAAAAAGAAGTTGTTAAAACAGAAAACCCTTACGTTGATATTGAAAAAATGAGAGAGGCTATCAAAAAAATTACATATCCAATATATCATTTGGATTTTGAAACATTCCCATGTCCGCTTCCTCGCTATGAAAAAGAGTACTGTTATACACAATCTGTATTTCAATTTTCTCTTCATATCGAAAAAGAGGAAGGCGTATGTGATAAAGAAAAAGACCATGTCGAATATCTGGCTCCCGATCATTTAGACCATCGTCTTGATTTGGTAAAAGCTTTATGTGATGCGATAGATACAAGTTCTGGAACCATCCTTGTTTATAACGCCTCATTTGAAAAAACAAGACTAAAAGAACTCGCAGATATCTATCCTGACTATCGGGAAAAATTATTAAAGATGAGAGATATGATTTTTGATTTAATGGATGTGATTAAAACCAACCATAAATTATATTTAGAACTTGGCTTTCCAGAAGAAAGAGCGAAATTATTTAATTATTATCACAAAGATATGTGTGGCTCTTTTTCTATCAAAAAGATATTACCACTGTTTAGTAAATTAACGTATCAGGGAATGGAAATTGGAAATGGAATTGATGCATTGGTAACTTATGCGAATTTTCCAAAGTATCAAGAAAAAGAATATGCCCATAAATATCAGAAACTGTTAGAATATTGTAAACAAGATACTTGGGCCATGGTAGAAATATTATGGGGTCTAAGAGAATTTATCAAGGAGGAGAAATGAGATGGAAATTATATATTTAAAGCCAAATGATTTAGAAGAGACAATTGCACTTTTAAAAGAAAATTTCCCAAACAGTTCATTTCAGAACAATATCAACTTTAGTAAAATAGAACCAAATAATATGGTTATCATTGCCAAGTATGATAATCATATCATTGGGCATACTTTGATACAAAAGCAATATGATATTTATAGTGATTGTTATTACTTTTATTTAATGTATATCTGTGTAAAGATGGAATATCGTAACTTAGGATGTGCAACAAAAATGTTAGAAAAAGTAGAACAGTTAAAAAAGGAACAAAATATTTCTTATATTACATTTACCAGTCGAAAAACAAGAGTAGAAGCTAACCAGTTATACCAAAAACTAGGCTATCAGTTAAAGGACAGTAATGTCTATATTAAATTCTGATGTGTAAATATATGTCAAAAAAACGCAAATGACTTGAAACCAGTAAAGTTAGTTGCTAAAATCAAAAGTAGGAGGGATTCAATTATGATATATCCGTCAATCGATAAACTATTAAATCAAGTTGGTTCAAAGTATTTACTTGTAAATATTGTAGCAACGAGAGCAAAAGAAATGGAAGAAACTGGGTTTTATCAATTAAAAGAAACAGAGTATGAATCTAGTAAAGATATTGGTAGAGCACTAGAAGAAGTTGCGAAAAACTTAATCCATATTGAAGGATTAGAAGAAAAAATAGAAGAAAAATAAAGTGTCAAGTAAGTAGCTTGATGCTTTTATTTTGAATGAAATTTGATATACTAGTAGTAGATGATAGTGAGGTAGTAACATGAGAAAGGTAACAAAAAGAGGATTTCATCCAGAAGTTAGAAAATATTATTTACTTGGAGTGGTAAGTATATTTATTATTATGGTATTAGGAATTGGATATGCAATCCTAACACAGAATCTAAATATATCAGGAACTGCAAATATTTCATCGAGTTGGGATATTCTGTTTACAAGTGTGACGGAAGGAACTCTTACTGATTCGAAAACCATCAGCAAAAATATTACAGATGGAACAAGTTTAACTTTGAATGTTGAGTTAAATCAACCAGGAGCGAGTGCAACTTATAATGTAACGGTTGCAAATAGAGGTAGCTTAGATGCAAGCCTTGCAAGTATTACAGATGTAGAAGAGGGAAATCAGAAAAATCCAACTGCAATCAAATACCGAGTAGAAAGTATTAGCGTAGGAGATAGTCTACTTGC
>JAGZRP010000105.1 GCA_018381595.1 Bacillota bacterium | reverse complement strand
TGCTGAGGCAGGAGATAAAATAAAAGTTGTAGTTAAAGCAGTAAATGAAGATAGAAAAGCTAGTGAGGAATATAATTATATAAAGAAAGATAGTAATTCTGTTGCTACACTTTATTTTAGAAAGCCAGATGGATGGATGGCACCATATGTTTATATTTATAATGAACTTGATGAAGAAGATTGTGCATGGCCAGGAAATAAGATGACAAAGATTGATGATGATTTATATAAATATGAACTAAAAGGATTTACGGATTCAAAAGTAATGTTCAATGATTGGTTCTATGGTGGAAATAAAACCGAAGAGCTAGATTTAACAGCTACAGGAAAGATGCTTTATGATTCTAGTAAATCTGATAAATGGAGTGCAACAGAAGATATAGAAGCTAATCCGAATGTTAAACCTGATGTAGAAGAAAAAAGTACTTCAAAAGTATATTTAAAAAAACGAGTAAATAATTTTACTCTTTTTTTTACAATCTTAAAGAAAGCATTTTATATAATTATCCATTTCTATTATAAAAAAACAATCTTTCGATTGATTTTATATGAAAAGTTCGTATTTTTCGAACAAATTTTTAAAATGGTGCCGCTTGTAAGAATCGAACTTACCATTGAGCCTTACCATGGCTCCGTTATACCACTTAACTAAAGCGGCAAGTGATATGTTTTATTATAACATATCTTTTTTCTTTAGCCAATATGCAATTAAAATAGATAGAATAAATGACAGTAAAACAATAATGAAAAAAGATGCCGCATTCTTGCCAAAATCACCTAATGGTACATTCATTCCCATAAAAGAAGCAATCATAGTAGGAATGGAAAATACAATCGTAATTCCCGCTAAAAACTTCATTAAAACATTTAAGTTATTAGAAATAATACTTGCATACGTATCTGCAGTACTTGCTAAAATCTGGTTATATAGATTAGCCATCTCTAATGCCTGATTATTTTCAATCATAGCATCCTCTAATAAATCTGCATCATCATCATACATTGGAATAATCGTTCCGCGTGATAACTTTTCAAGGGTTGTCTGATTATATTTTAAAGAACCCATGAAATATACCAAACTCTTTTCAATATTCAAAAGTTCTAACAATTCTTGATTCTTCGTTGCCTTAAACAATATTTGTTCTTTTTTAGAAATATCTTCATTCATTTCATTTAAGTCTTTTAAATATAAAGATGCGATTCTACTTAATAATTGAATCGTAAAACGAGTCTTCTTTTCGGGAAAAAAATCTCTTACACTTCCTTTTTCAAAATCTTCAAATAATTTATTTTCTTTTAATGCAACAGTAATAAAATAATTATTATTTGAGTGAATAATACCCAATGGGAAGGTACGATACTTATTTTTTTTCACATTATCAATAGAATCTGGAAGATTCACGACGATTAATGTAGCCCCTTTTTCAACTTCAATTCTTGAGATTTCTTCTTTATCAAGTACTTTTGTAATTAATTGTTTTTCTATTCCTGTTTTAGTTACAACCAATTCTATTTCCTCATTTGTAGGTTCTATTAATTCGATCCAACTGTTTTCTTCTATTTGTTCTATTTTTTCAACTTTATTTGTTTGTTGATTTGTTTTATATACCTGTATCATCTCTATCACTCCTATCTTTCTCATTATAGCACAATAAAAAGAGTTTTTAAAAACTCTTTATCGAATTGGTCTTTTTTGAAATGGTGCAGTTCTAGGAGCAAGTTCTTTTTTTAACTTTTCTTTTCTGGATGCTACATACTCAAAATACGCATCTTTGGTTTCTTCAGGAATTTGAAGAAAATACGTTTCTTCTACCTGCTTTAATATTTGATACATATCTAAATCGAATACTTTTTGGATTTGATATTGAAATTCTGGATAAGCAGATGCGAGATATTTCATTCTTTTTGCATTCACACAAAGCGCATCATAAAGTTCAGAATCATCATTAAAACAATCCTCAAAATCAAACAATGGAAACAATTGTGCACTTTTATTTTCTATGGTATAAAACAAATTAGAACTTCTATCTACTTCCTTGGTTGTAAAAGAAAATGCTGCAAGTTTTAATAATTGTTCTTTTAAAAGTGGAAAGCAATTATGAAATGTAATCTTTGAAATTCTCTCAACCCATTCTCTTGTATTTTCCATTGCAGATTCTTCATAATAAACAGTTCCATGTAGTGAAACATGTTGATTACGTCCTCGCACTTTCAATTTCATCCTATCCCCATAAGGATCAAGATCTTCTGACACCAAACCTAATTCGATACTCTGATCGATCGCTTCATAACAAACCAAACGTTGATGAATCGTTGGTAGTTCAAAATATTTAGCAACTTCTAACCCAATTAACTCATCTAAATATGGTTTCAAATGTCCAAATGTTTTTAAATACATGCTCTTTCCATTCACAAAAATATGTTTTGTAAAAGTAGAGTCAAAAAATGGATCAATTTGATAATCAGGTATTTGTGAAATTCCTTTTTGAATATAAGTTTTAATTTCATCAGAATTCATTTGCATATAAAAAATCCCCTTTTCGTTGGGGATTATTTTAACATAACTATCAAATATGTCAAATTTTTAAATTTTTCTTAATGGCTTCTATTTCTTGATTACAATTGATATATTGACGTTCTTCAAATGTATAAACGACACTTCCTCCATGTCGCATCAAACGATAGTAAAGTTGGAAACGATTTTTCTTAGGATTTCCCTTTCTCTTTTTTTCTATTATTTATAATTATATTTTTTATATATTGACTCATATAATCATAATCTGGCTTATCGTCAGCAGTAACTGGTAATAATATTTTTTCTCTTTTAATTCTTGTATCGTTTATCTCACGATTAAAATTATATTTTTCTGTTAATCTATTTATCATTGTTACCATAAACAAGTATATATATTTATCAGCATTTTCTTTTGATAAGTGTGTTACATGGTCACTAGCAACAAATTCAAAAGGTTCATAAAAACAAGAACCAACGCTACCAGAATTAGCAAGACTTAAGCAATTTTTAAATATTCTTACTTTTTTATCATTACTTATAAAATTATCAACTCCATTATTTAAAGCTGAAGAAGAAACATAAGGTTTTTTTCCATCTTCTTGATTTTCCTTAGTTAATCTCTTTCCGCGTTGGATTGAATCAAATATGTCAACCAGAAAGAATTCTCGCCATTCTTTGTTATTTAATAGTGGTACTTCTTTATATTCTAAATTACCATAACTGCTTTCGGCATAGTTATTATATTCCAAAATCTTATTATGTCTTATATTTTTAACAATTTCTTCCATCAAATCAAAATCGGCTTCACCATCTTTATTGGCTGGTAATAAAATTGTTTCATTTTTTAAACGTGGTTCATTTCTTTTATAACCATAACTATAAATAGACCTATTTTTATCTAAAGCGCCAACTATAAATTGCGCATTATATTTATTTAATTTTTTATTTCTGCCAACTTTAACTGTAGTTGAACCTATAAAATCTTCTGATTTGTATATAGAATATCCAACTGACCCATCTCCATCGCAAATAAATGCTATACAATTTCCTTTTGTAATAAGTTTTTCATCATATTTTATAAACTTTATAACACCATTATTTCTATTTGTAGCACCAACATATGGAACATTACCACTTTTTAAATCTGCAACTTTTGAACATTTACATTTTTCTATCGTAAAAAGTTCTTTAACTTTAAAGGTTTGCCAATTAATATCACTAAGATTCATCTGACTTCACCTCATTATCAAATAAATACCCACGATTTTGCATAATCATCGAAAATTCAAATGACATATAATTTCCAACTGTTTTACTAAAATCCTCATCACATGGAATATCGTCATTAAAATAATAAAAACTATGTAACCATTCATCTTCTGCTTCTACAGTTGTTTCAACACAAAACTTTGAATCCGCTTCAATTCTATCAAACCAAACATCAAGTAAGTGTTGTTTTTTATCTTTAGCACTTTCCGTTTCAATTAATCCTATATGAGGAGATACTTTATAACCGTCATCTTCAAAATTAATAAACTTGCAAATTTTATTATCTGGGTGTTTCATTCCAGAAGTGAAAATAGCAATACATGGTGTTGTTCCAACTCCATAGAAAGTATCTTTGTTTAACGATATTACTCCTTCTAATGTATGTTTTTTTAATATATTTTCTTTAATTAATTGTTCTTCTTCTGTTTTACCAGTCATCGATGATTGAGGAACAATAACAGCACATCTAGCACCTACTGTAAGAGAATCCAAAAGATGTTCTGTAAAAGCAATTTCGTATAAATCTGGATTTTGTTTAGAACCTTGAGAATATGGTGGATTCATCATTCCTACAGTTGCACCTGTTAATTGTAATTTATCTGATTCTTGTGCTAAAAAATCAGCATTAACAAGATTACTTTTACCATCACCTCT
>JAGZRP010000104.1 GCA_018381595.1 Bacillota bacterium | reverse complement strand
TTATTTAAAAATGATGTAACTCGTTACCGTAAAGTCATTAAAGAATTAGGACTTAGAAAATAAAAATGAAATAAAAGTAGGCACTAGATTTTTTAGTGTCTTTTTTTATCATAAATAGGAGGTAATTATGAAGAAAATATTTGAAAAAGAATTTCATGGAAGAAAATTAGTAGTAGAAAGTGGAGAACTTGCAAAACAAGCAAATGGTTCTGTTTTGGTTCGTTTTGGAGATACAGCGATTTTAACCGCTGCTGTTATGAGTAAGAATACATCTCAAGCAGACTTTTTCCCATTAACTGTTTTATATCAAGAAAAATTATATTCAGTTGGAAAGATTCCAGGTGGATTTATTAAAAGGGAAGGGCGTCCAACAGAGAATGCAACTTTAACAGCGCGTTTGATTGATCGTCCAATTCGTCCTCTTTTTGATGATGGATTTCGTAATGAAGTACAAGTAGTGAATACAGTGCTTAGTGTGGATCAAGATGCAACTCCAGAAATGAGTGCATTATTGGGTTCTTCTCTTGCACTATTGATTAGTGATATTCCATTCACAACTCCAGTTGCAGGGGTTGTTGTTGGTAGAGTCGACGGAACATTTGTAATTGACCCTACACCAGAGGAACTTGAAAAAAGTGATATTCACTTGACGGTTGCTGGAACCAAAGAGGCTATTAATATGGTGGAATCTGGCAGTACTGAAGTCAGTGAAGAAGATATGATTGATGCGATTATGTTTGGACATGACGCGATTAAAGAATTAATTGCATTTGAAGAAGAAATTGTTGCAGAAATTGGAAAAGAAAAAGTAGAAGTAGAATTAAAAGTTGTCGATAAAGAAATTGAAAAAGAAGTATATGCTTTCGCATATGAGAATATGAAGTCTGCGATTCAAGTTGTTGAGAAATTAGCACGCCAAGATGCTGTAGACAAAGTAAAAGAGGAGACTGTTTCTCATTTTGAAGCACAAAATCAAGAGATGGAAACGTTAGATGCATATTTAAAAGACGTAAAACATGTATTAGAGGACATGGAAGCTATGGAGGTAAGACGTTTAATCATTGAGGAAAAAGTACGCCCAGATGGCCGTAAAATCGATGAAATTCGTCCGCTTTCTGCAAGTATTGATATTCTTGCACGTACACATGGTTCTGCTTTATTTACACGTGGACAAACCCAAGCCCTTGCCGTTACGACATTAGGTGCTCTTGGGGAACATCAAATTTTAGATGGTCTAGAATTAGAAGATGAAAAAAGATTTATGTTACATTATAACTTCCCACAATTTAGTGTCGGTGAAACAGGACGTTATGGTTCTCCTGGAAGACGTGAGATCGGACATGGAGCACTTGGAGAACGTGCTTTAGCGCAAGTGATTCCATCAGAAGAAGAGTTTCCATACACAATTCGTGTGGTATCTGAAATTCTAGAAAGTAATGGTTCTTCTAGTCAAGCAAGTATTTGTGCTGGATGTTTATCATTAATGGCAGCGGGAGTTCCAATCAAAGCACCTGTTGCAGGAATTGCTATGGGATTGATTACTGATGAAGAAAACTATACCATTTTAACCGATATCCAAGGTTTAGAAGATCATATGGGAGATATGGATTTTAAAGTAGCGGGAACAAGAAATGGAATCTGTGCACTTCAAATGGATATTAAAATTAAAGGAGTTACTAGAGAAATCTTAAAAGAAGCTCTTGACCAAGCAAAAGTAGCTAGAATGCAAATTCTGGATGTCATGGAAGATGTGATCAAAGAGCCACGTAAAGAAGTTAGTAAATATGCGCCAAAAATTTGTGAATTCCATATCTTACCAGAACAAATTAAAGATGTCATTGGTCGTGGTGGTGATGTGATTACAAAAATTATCCAAGATGCAAGCAATGTAATTAGTGTGAATGATAAAGATGCAGTAAAAATTGATATTGAAGAAGATGGTCAAGTATTAATTTATCACAATGATATGGATATTATTGAAAAAGCAAAAGAGTTGATTTTAAATATTACTCGTGTTCCAGAAGAAGGAAATCTTTATACAGCAAAAGTTGTAAAAGTAGAAGACTTTGGTTGCTTTGTTCAAATTTGGCCTGGTTGTGAAGGTCTTGTTCATGTATCAAAACTTGATTATAAACGAGTAGAAAAAGCTTCTGATATTGTAAAAGTTGGAGATGAAATCCTTGTAAAATGTCTTGGAAAAGATAAAAAAGGACGTCTTAACTTTTCAAGAAAAGATGCATTAACTCCACCAAAAGAAGAAGAGAAAACGAAAAAAACAGAAAAAGAAGATTAAATGATTCTTTTAAAAATAACTAGTTAAGACTAGTTATTTTTTTTGATTTCAGTTATAATAAATGAGGTGAATGATATGTACTTATTCTACGGGAAAGAATTTTTATTAATTAATCGGGAAATTGATAAAATTAAAAAAGAAGAACATTTGGATGATGTTGATATTAGTAAATATAATTTAGAATTAGATTCTTTAAAAGATGTGATTGATGATGCACAAACCGTCTCTTTTTTTCATGATAAAAAAGCAATACTATTAGAAAACTGTTCATTTTTAACTGGAAATACGAAAAAAAATACAATAGAACAACCAATAGAATTATTAGAAGCATATTTGGAGCATCCCAATCCAAGTACAATTATGATTTTTGTTGTTCCAAATGAGAAAATGGATGAGAGAAAAAAGATTGTAAAATTGTTAAAAAAGAAAGCAACGGTAAAGGAATGTAATGGAATTCAAAATATGAATCATTATTTAAACCAATTATTTGATGGATATGTTATTTCTACTCCTGATATGTTATTTTTTAAAGAGCGAGTAGGATCTGATATTGCTATGCTTGCACAGGAAGCCGAAAAATTAAAAATGGCTACGATAGATACCAAAAAAATAGATAGAGATTGTATTCTATCTATTACGACCAAAACCATTGATTTGGATATTTTTGCACTCATTGAGGCCATTGTTTCGAAAGAAAAAGCAAAAGCACTAGAGATGTTTGATGAGATGGTAAAGCATGGGGAAGAACCAATTATGATTATTATTATGCTTGCTAATCAATTTCGAATTATTTATCAGGCGAAAGAATTGTATCAAAAGGGATATACCGAAAAGGATATTGCTAGTACATTAAGTATTCATCCTTTCCGGATTAAAAAGGCATTAGAAAAAGGAAGAATGTTTGAAAGTGAGATGATTTTAACTTACTTGAATCAGCTTGCAGATTTGGATTATCAAATTAAAAGTGGACAAATGGATAAAAAGTTAGGATTAGAATTATTCTTTTTAGGACTATAGTTTAAATATTTCACTAGACCCACAGGAAAAGGTATCTTGAAAGAGTATTTGCTCTTTCTTTTTTAATACGACTTTAAACTCATCCATGAGACTTTCTTTGATATGATCATCCATCTTTCCGTTTTTAGGGGAATTTAATAGGTAAGTATGTTTTTGTTTCCAAGTGATGGTAAGTTTGTAATCTCTTTTTTGAACGAATACTTGATAAGTCCCATTTTTGTGTTTAAACTCACTTTTCGCACCATTCCAAGTTGCAAATGTATATTGTTTCTCGGAATCTCTAAGAACGCAAATTAAGCCTGTAAATGACAAAATAGGAAAGGGGATATGAGCACGAGATAGAAAGATAGTAGCATCATGTTTTTTTGCATGATGTGATTCTAACCAGAGATAAGAATCAGGAAAACTAGAACCATAATCTTTTTCAATATAGCAAGTTCCAGATTGAAACGAAAGACGCTTTCCATCCACCATAATAAAACCATCTACTTTAGATTTTAAAGAAACAAGCCCATGATTACATTGCATATTTTTTAAATAACTAAAAGGACCCATAATTGTTGGTGCATATGTACTTGGTTGAAACGTAAATTGTGTTGTTAGCTTTAAAATTCCGACATATTTATGACAAGCAGTTTTCATATTAAGATGCACTTCTTCTTCATCAAACCAATTATCTCCTAATTTGATAAATGCTCCTTCAGGAAAGTCAATTTGGTTTTCTTCAAATATAATCGTGTCTGCAACTTGAAATTCACTATCTAACACTTGCAAGTATCCCAATTTTTTATCGGTCAATGAAATACTAGGAATCAAAGAAATGGTTCTTTTTTCATCTCCAGTTACAAATTTAAAATACCAACCTTCAAAATAATTATTTGTTTTATCTTTTCCCTGAAATCCATTTCGATTCATAATATCACCGCTATTAGTATGAACCAAAAAGAAAAGAATAATGAAAAAATCGTTATTCTTTTTCAATTAAGAAATCCAGTAAAGCACTTGGTTTTCTTTTTTGCATAATAATTTCATAGATGAGTGAAATGACTGGCATTTCTAATTTTTTTTCTTCCATAATTTTCTGCATTCCATAAATGGTTGTTAATCCTTCAATGGTATGTGTATTCATATATTGTTTTAATAAATC
>JAGZRP010000103.1 GCA_018381595.1 Bacillota bacterium | reverse complement strand
ATCTTCCAAAAAGAAAATACCGATAAAGCCCTAAAATACGGGATATATCGGCATTTACCAACTTATGAAAAGATAATCAGAAATTTAGTAAGTTTTTATTGTAAACTATTTCATAAATTGCCTTCTTTTCTTGTTCAATATTTTGTTTTTCAAAGAAATATGCTAAAATATTAGTTGGAGTTGGTAACATGTTTAAAAAATTAGATATATTAGATGAAAAAGATAAACGCCTTCGTATGAAAAGCAAAGAAGTCACATTTCCACTTAAGAAAGAAGACAAAAAGCTGATTCAACGAGCAATCGAACATTTGACCTATAGTCAAATCGAAGAATATTCTGAAAAATATGATATTCGCCCATGAATGGGGCTTGCTTTCCCACAACTTGGAAAAAATATGAGAATTATTGTGATTGTCCATGAAGTGGATGATGAAGTATTTGATAATTATGTGGTTATTAATCCCACTATCATATCTCATTCAGAAGAAAAAATTGCTGCAGAAGCTGGAGAAGGCTGTTTAAGTGTTAACAGAGAAGTTCCAGGACATGTTGCTCGCTATGCAAGAGTTACTGTTGAGGGATACGATGAACAGGGAAATAAAATTAGAGTGCGTGCGCGAGAAGATTTAGCACTTGCCTTTCAACACGAAATTGATCACTTGGATGGAATACTATTCTTTGACCGTATTGATAAAAAGCATCCATTTTACACAGAAGCAGAAATGCGTTTAATATAAAAAGGAGAAATTTATGAAAACCAAAACAAAATTTGTACTATTAATTGTCGTTGCTTGTGTTTTATCAATTCTTATTTATCAAAGAGTTGATAAAGTAAAACCTGTTACGAGTGAAAAAGATATTTTAGTATTTCAAGAAGAATTAGAAAAAGAATTTCAAATGAGTGAAAAAAATACAATTGATAATCCAAAAATCATTGTAAACCCCTATCGAATTTCACCATTAACAGCACTCATTATGTTTGAAACAAAAGATTTAACAAGTCCTACCGTAAAAGTTGTTGGAAATGATGAAAAGACAACCATAGAAAAAACATTTACACCAAATAAAAAACACATCCTTCCTATTTATGGATTATATCCTGATAAAAATAATGAAGTGATTATTACATTAAACGGAAAAGATTATACATTCCATATTCAGACAGAAAAATTGCCTGAGAATTTCAAAAAACCAAGTCATGTAACTGCAGATAAAGAAAAGCTAAATGATGATTTATATTTCTTTACGCCATCTAGTGTTGGATATACTGCGGCATATGATGTTAACGGAGATGTTCGTTGGTATTTAACAGAAAATATGATTTGGGATATTCAAAGATTAAAAAATGGAAATCTCATGCTGAGTAGCAATCGATTAATTAACCCACCTTACTATACAACTGGATTAGTAGAGATGGATTTGACTGGTAAGATCTATTATGAGTATGCACTTCCTGGTGGATACCATCATGATGTTTTCGAATTAGAAAATGGAAATTTACTTGTTGCAAGTGATGATTTTGAAAGTGGAACAGTTGAAGACTTTATCGTAGAAGTAGAACGTAATACGGGAGAGATTGTAAAAACAATTGATTTGAAAGATATTCTTCCCCTTGATAAAGGTGGAAATCAAATGGCAACTGATTATGATTGGTTTCATAACAATTCTGTATGGTATGATTCACAGACAAATTCAATTACTCTATCTGGGCGTCATAAAGATGCTGTTGTAAACTTAGATTATAGTACATCAGAAATTAACTGGATTTTAGGTAGCAGTGATGGTTGGCCAAAGGAATACAAAAAATATTTCTTAACACCTGATGATTCTGTTGAATGGCAATGGGCACAACATGCTGCAATGATTTTGCAAAATGGAGATGTCTTCCTATTTGATAATGGAAATCATCGAGCAAAAACAAAAGAGAAAAGTATAGAGGCAAAAGATAATTACTCGCGTGGTGTTATCTATCGCATTGATAAAGTAAATAAAAGTGTAAAACAAGTTTGGCAATACGGAAAAGAACGTGGTAGCGAGTTCTACTCTCCTTATATTTCAGATGTTGATTATTTAGATAATAATCATTATCTTGTTCATTCTGGAGGCATTAGTAGTAAAGATGGAATTCCTTCGAATGAACCTGCAGGACTTGATAAAGTAGATAAATTAAATACAGTATTAGTGGAAGTAAAAGATGATGAAGTTATCATGGAAATGGAATTACCAACCAATACTTACCGCACAGAAAAATTAAGTTTATATGCGAATAATATGTTTAAACTTGGAAAAGGAAAACGACTTGGTAATATGGGTAAAACGAAAACAGATGGTAAAAAATCAAGTGTTCTATTTGCCAAGAAAATTGATGATAATTACAAAAAACATAATATTAAAATAACCAAAGAAGTCGATCGTTTAGTAGTTACTGGAACATTTAAAAAATCTGATAAAGTTGAAATTATTTTAGATAGTATTTTTGATAAGAAAGCATATCAAATGATTATTTCAAAACACCCTTATACAGCAATGTGTATTGATGTATTTAATGAAGAAGAAAAGAAGAATGGAATTCAAGTCACAAAATATATTAATGAAGAAGGAATTCACGGAAAGAAGTATATTTATATTAAAATTAATAATAAAATATATGACGTGAATCAATATGTTATCTTCAAATAAAAAGGAAATTTAGTTTCCTTTTTTTGTTATCAATTTATTTCTTTAAAAATGAAGTTGCGATAATCTGTTTTTAAACCTGTTACTGGTGTATGTCCAGCATAGCTATAATTTTCTAAGCAAAAAAATCGTATATATTTTGTCGCGTGTCTAAATTTATTTAAATCTTGATTTGGCCAAGTTGTTGTTCCTGTGATTGTATTACTATAAGTTTTCCAAACACCAACCGGCAAATAGGAGCCAGGTATAAGACCATAATTGTATACCATCCCATCACTACTTTGACTCACTTCTGTTCCTACTTTCATTGTTTGTCCAGACCAAGGTCGTTTTAAAGTGATAGTATGGTTTTCTTTATTAATTTGATTATAATTATATAAATCCCATGAATAATTTCTGGAATATGTTTCTGCAGGATATTGATATCCGCGAGAATCTTTATAATTCCAAAAAATTAATCCTAAATTATAATATGGTAAACTACTTGATATTGCAAATTTTGATAAATCTGTAAAATAAATTACTGTATCGCCTGGATTCAAATCTTTAGATAAGGTTGTTAAAGTCCCAGTTACATATGCGACATTTGCAGCTCGAATTTCATTTTTATCATAATCATATTCTTTAAAACCAACATAATTAAATGAATTTGAATTATTTGTTCTTATAGTTATTTCTTGATAATAAGTTTTGGAAGATTCGATGGGAATAAAATCTGAATTTTCAAATATTTTTTCATTATTTGTACTGCTTCTTAAAAATTCAACTCCACTTTCACTCACATAATTTAAATCAGGAAAGTTGGTATTGTCTCCATATTCAATATATCCATTTCGGATCAAACTATCTGTTTTTCTAACTATTTTTAATTGTCTCGTTGTCGTTATTACATTTCCTGCATAATCGGTGGCTGTATAGGTTATGGTATATGTTCCTACGGCAAGAGATGCTGTATTCGTAATACTCGCTGTTAAACTTTTAATACCTGAACCTGCATCACTTGCACTCACTCCGGTCATAGTGTCATAATTTGTTCCTTGTAAAATGGTAATTGTACTACCTACTTGAATGATAGGTTTGGTAGCGTCTATCTTTGTTACTGTTAATGTAGAAGCTGTCACTGTGTTTGCTGTATTTTCTGTATCACGAACTCTTGCGATCACATTTCCATTCGAGGTAAATGTTACACTTACTGAAGAGGTGGTAACACTTGTCCATGTACTTCCTCCATCCTTAGAATATTCATATACTAAGTTTTCTGTCTTCGTTCCTGGATATGTGATTGTTACTGTCTTACTCGTTGCCCAAATATCTCCTGATGGACTCACAGAATAAGTTGGTACACTAATATCATTTGTTGATACTGTAATCGTACTACTTTCTGTTTCTTTTCCATTCTTTCCGATTGCTTTTACTTTAAAACTATGACTTGTATTTTTACTTAATCCTGTGTATGTTTTCGATACACTGGTTTGTTCCGTTAAGTATGCTCCTCCATCAATTGAGAATTGATATCCTCGGATTCCCATTTGATTCTGAGTCGCACTTGCTGTTACTGTGATACTGGATGATGTCACACTTCCTTTGGTTAAAGTCACATTCGTTGGTGCAAGAGTATCGATCTTACTGATTTCTACTGTTTGCTTCTCTATATTTCCTGCATTATCTTTCACCCAGATATTCACTGTTTGGTTACTTGTGTAGGTCTTTGTTGCTTCTACCTGCCAAGTACTTCCTCCATCAAATGAATATGGGGAAGATGCTAATCCTGATTCTTTATCGGTTGCTGTAATGGTTAATG